>NZ_JBIVRD010000006.1:0-238565 GCF_044755565.1 Kitasatospora sp. NPDC092286
GGTTACATTCCGAACCCGGAAGCTAAGCCTCACAGCGCCGATGGTACTGCAGGGGGGACCCTGTGGGAGAGTAGGACGCCGCCGAACAATCATTCCAGAGAACCCCCACCCGATTCCGGGTGGGGGTTCTCTGCGTTTACCCCTTGACGTATGGTCAGAGCCATGGACGATCAGGACGCTCGGCAGGAACGGCTCTACAGCGGAAGCGGAACGTCGGCGGCCGGCGAGGGTGTGGTCGTCGCGTACGAGGTGCTGCGACCGGACCGGCGCGACGGCGCGCTCGGCGTCCTGGCGGATGCGCAGTCGGCGGACGGCCGGGCGGCGGTGTCCGAGCAGGGGCGGCTGCGGTTGCGCTCCTCGGAGACGGCTCGGCCGGGGGTGGTCCACCTCGTCCAGCACGCGAGCGGTCCGGACGCCGGCGGCCAGGCCGTCGTCGGATACGGGCAGCTGGAGGTTCCGCAGGGGCAGGGCTCGGACGCCAATCCGTCGGCCGAGCTGGTGGTGGCTCCGGCTGCCCGGGGGAACGGCTTCGGCCGTCACCTGGTGGACGCCGTGCTCGCCGAGGCCCATGGCGCCGGCCGTGACTTCGTCGACTTCTGGGTGCACGGCGGCCATCCGGCGGCCCGCCATCTCGCCGAGCGCTACGGTGCCGAGCTGGTCCGCGAGCTGCGGCAGATGCGCCGGACCGGTCCGCAGACCGAGGCCGTGCCGCTCCCGGACGGCATCGAGCTCCGTACGTTCCGGCCCGGCGAGGACGACGCCGAGTGGCTGCGGCTGAACGCGCTGGCCTTCGCCCACCACCCGGAGCAGGGCGCCTGGACCGGGCAGGACCTCGCCGACCGGCTGGCCGAGCCGTGGTTCGACCCGGCGGGCTTCTTCCTCGCCACCCGGGACGGCAGGGCGGTGGGTTTCCACTGGACCAAGGTGCACCCGGCGACCGCCACCGAGCCGGCCCTCGGCGAGGTGTACGTGGTCGGGGTGGACCCGGCGGAGCAGGGCAGTGGTCTCGGCCGGGCGCTGACCGCGGCCGGTCTGCGTCATCTGACCGGCGGCGGCCCGGCCGAGCGGGGGCTGGAAACCGTACTGCTGTACGTCGACGCGGACAATCCGGTCGCTGTGCGGGTATATGAACGACTGGGGTTCACCGTTCACGAGGTGGACCTGATGTACCGCGCCCAGTACCGCGAGGACAGGACGGCATAGCGGAGGGATGGGCCCGGGGCAACGGTTCGGCACCGTCGGACCGGCCCCGACCGATTCAGCTTTCCTCCTGGCCATGCGGTGTTTACCGTGGATTCAATTGCTGCCGCGAAGATCACAGGATGAAGTCCGTGGTGTCTCGCTCGTGCAGCGTCGGCCGACATCCGCTGGCCGGTCCTGTACGGACCGCGCCGGGCGGGTGGGCGTTGGCGCTGGGCGAGGACGACGGCCCGCAGAGCAACTCGCGTCCGGACGCCGTCCTGCTGGAGGAGCTGGAGCCCATGAGCATCCCCCGCCCTGTCTCTGCACCGCTGCCCCCGCCGGCCCGGATGTCCAGCGCGCTCGCGATACCGCCGGAGCTGCCGGCCGCGGACGAGCAGGACTTCGACGAACTGCCGCAGGGCCGCTTCCTGGACCGCGAGCGCAGTTGGCTGGCCTTCAACGAGCGCGTCCTGGAGCTGGCCGAGGACCCGGAGATCCCGCTGCTGGAGCGGGCCAAGTTCCTCGCGATATTCGCGAGCAACCTGGACGAGTTCTTCATGGTCCGGGTGGCCGGCCTGAAGCGCCGGATCGCCACCGGCGTCGCCCAGCGCAGCGCGTCCGGCCTTCAGCCGCGCGAGGTGCTGGACCTGATCTGGACCCGCTCCCGTGAGCTGATGGCGCGGCACGCCGCCGCCTTCCAGCAGGAGGTCCTGCCGGACCTCGCCGCCGAGGGCATCGAGCTGGTCCGCTGGGCCGAGCTGGCGGAGAAGGAGCAGGCCCGCCTGCACACCCTCTTCCGGCAGAAGATCTTCCCCGTGCTCACCCCGCTGGCGGTGGACCCGGCGCACCCCTTCCCGTACATATCGGGGCTCTCGCTCAACCTCGCGGTCGTCGTGCGCAACCCGGTCTCCGGGCACAAGCACTTCGCCCGGGTGAAGGTGCCGCAGTCCCTCGCCCGCTTCCTGGAGGCCTCCCCGCAGCGGTACGTCCCGCTGGAGGACGTCATGGGGGCGCACCTGGAGGAGCTCTTCCCCGGCATGGAGGTGCTCGCGCACCACGCCTTCCGGGTGACCCGCAACGAGGACCTCGAGGTCGAGGAGGACGACACCGAGAACATCCTCAAGGCCCTGGAGAAGGAGCTGATGCGGCGGCGCTTCGGCCCGCCGGTGCGGCTGGAGGTCGAGGAGTCGATCGACCCCTACATCCTGGACCTGCTGGTGCGGGAGCTGAACATCACCGAGGCCGAGGTCTTCCCGCTGCCCGGCCCGCTCGACCTGACCGGCCTGTTCGGCATCGCCGACCTGGACCGGCCCGAGCTGAAGTACCCGAAGTTCGTGGCGGGCACCGCCCGTGGCCTGACCGACGTGGAGTCGGCCTCCCAGCCGGACATCTTCGCCGCGATGCGCGAGCGGGACGTGCTGCTGCACCACCCGTACGACAGCTTCTCCACCTCGGTGCAGGCGTTCCTGGAGCAGGCGGCCGGCGACCCGGACGTCCTGGCGATCAAGCAGACGCTGTACCGGACCTCCGGTGACTCGCCGATCGTGGACGCGCTGATCGACGCGGCGGAGTCCGGCAAGCAGGTCCTCGTGCTGGTCGAGATCAAGGCGCGCTTCGACGAGCAGGCCAACATCAAGTGGGCCCGCAAGCTGGAGGAGGCCGGCTGCCACGTCGTCTACGGCCTGGTCGGGCTGAAGACGCACTGCAAGCTGTCGCTGGTGGTCCGCCAGGAGGGCGACACCCTGCGCCGCTACTCGCACGTGGGCACCGGCAACTACCACCCGAAGACGGCCCGGCTGTACGAGGACATCGGGCTGCTGACCTCGGACCCGCAGGTCGGCGCGGACCTCTCGGACCTCTTCAACCGGCTCTCCGGCTACTCGCGCCGCGAGTCGTACCGGCGGCTGCTGACGGCGCCGCGCGGCCTGCGCGACGGGCTGGTCGCGCGGATCCACAACGAGATCGCCCACCACCGGGACGGCCGGCCGGCGTACGTGAAGCTCAAGGTCAACTCGATCGTCGACGAGGCCGTGATCGACGCGCTGTACCGGGCCTCGCAGGCCGGAGTGCCGGTGGACGTCTGGGTGCGCGGGATCTGCGCGATCCGCCCGGGGGTGCCGGGGCTGAGCGAGAACATCCGGGTGCGCAGCATCCTGGGCCGCTTCCTGGAGCACTCGCGGATCTTCGTGTTCGGCAACAGCGGCGATCCGGAGGTGTGGATCGGCAGCGCCGACATGATGCACCGCAATCTGGACCGCCGGATCGAGGCCCTGCTGCGGATCACCGATCCGGCGCACCGGGCCGAGCTGTCCGGGCTGATCGACCTCGGGGTGTCGGACGAGACGGAGTCCTGGCACCTCGGGCCGGACGGCACCTGGACCAGACGCTCCCAGGCCGCCGACGGGAAGCCGCTGCGGCACGTCCAGGACCTGCTGATCGACTCCCGCCAGCGCCGCCGGGCCGCTGCCGCCCGCTGACCGCGGGTCCCCGCCCACGACCCGACGACGCGATGACCCACTGACGCGACGACCCACTGAAGCGAGCCGCTGAGCGGTCGGGACCCGCCGCAGCGGTCGGCCACCAGCCCCGGGGGACGGCCCCGGGGGAACGGGGATCTACCTAGTCATGACCGATGCGCCGATGACGGCCCAGGCGGCCTCCACCGCGACCGCCGGGGACATCCTCTCCAGCCATCTCACCGCCCAGGCCGGCGCGTTCCTGCGCACGCTGCCGCTCGCGGTGGGCGAGGTCGGCGCCAGACCGGGGGCGGTCGCCGTCCCGTCCGCCGGTACGGCCGACCTGCTGCGGGCGGTGCGGCGGATCGGGGGGCTGCTGCACACCTTCGGCGGGAGCTTCGAGCAGGCCTGGGCGCACGAGTCGCGCACCGAGCTGCGCTGGCTGCTCAATCTGCTGGCGCTGGAACCGGGGTACGTCCGCCGCTCGGCCCGGCTGCTGGGCGCGCTGGACTCACTGAACGGGACGGAGCCGGACGGGCCCGGGATGCTCGCCGGACACGCCGGGGCGCCGAAGGCCCGGGCGCTGCTGGACCGCCAGCTGACCCTGGCCCGGACCAGGGCGCACTCGACGGTGCTGCAGGAGCTGCGGTCGGCCCGGCTGCACGCGCTGGCGGACCGGATGACGCTGCTGGTCGGCGAGGCCCCGCTGCTGGAGTCGGCGGGCGGCCGGGCGGGGACGGTGCTGCTGCCGCAGGCCGCGGCCGCGTTCACGGCGCTGACGGTCGGCGCCCAGCAGCTGCCGCTGCGGCGGGCCGCGAGGCCGTACGGCGGGGACGGACTGCGTCGGCTCGGCACGGTGCAGCCCACGCTCCCCGGCGCAGGGCCGGAAGCGCCGGCGGTCAGGGGCGCGGTCGACGCGGACGCGGCGCTGGCGGCGGACGACGCGCCGTGGCTCCGGGTGCGGATCCTGGTGAAACGGGCCCGGTACGCGCTGGAGGTGTGCGGTCGGCCGTCCGTCGAGCTGGACGAGCTGGACGAGGTGCTCGGCCGGCACCAGGAGGCGGCGGACGCGGCGGTCACCGCGGCCACCGCGGCGCGGACACCGCGGATCACCCCGGCGACCGCCTATGTGCTCGGCGTGGTGCATGCTGATCAGCGACTGGAGGTGGAGGCGGCGCGGTACGCCTTCGGCCGCCGGTGGCCCGAGCTCCCACCCGGCCCGGACGGCTGGCTGGAGATCCCCCCTGCCGAGGGCTGGGGGCAGACCCCCGCACCACGGATGGCCTGAATTGCGCAACCGCCTGAGCACCGAGCAGGCCGACGGCCCCGGCACGGGCGGAACCCGTACGAGCGCCCCCGCCGGGCGCGGCCCGGGCGCGAACGGGTCCGGTGCCGCGCGGGGGAGGGTCGTCCTGGCGGCGGGCGCGGTGCTGTGGCTGCCGGGCCGGCCGAAGAAGAGCGGCCGGCTCGGGCGGCCGCGGATCGCGGTGATCCACCGGCCCAAGTACGACGACTGGAGCCTGCCGAAGGGGAAGCTCGACCCCGGTGAGGGGGTGGTCGAGGCGGCGCTGCGCGAGGTGCGGGAGGAGACCGGGTTCGACTGCCTGCTGGGGCCGGAGCTGCCGGCCCAGCACTATCTGGCGCAGGGCCGGCCCAAGGAGGTCCGGTACTGGGCGGCGGTACCGTCCGCCGGGGCGTTCCGCCCGAACCGCGAGGTGGACCGGCTGGAGTGGCTGCCGGCGGGCAAGGCACGTACCCGGCTGACCCACGAGCGCGACCGGTTGCTGGTCGACGCGCTGTTGGAGATCCTGACGGAGAAGCCGGTGCGGGCGGCCGACCCGGGCGCGGTGAAGGAACGGTGGAAGTGATCTCTCCGCGCCCTTGCCGTGACGCAACCGTTACTACCTGACGTAGTTTCCTGTCATCCGTTCGAGGTTCACTCCCCGTTCACTTCTGACCGGCTGTCGTGTCACCTACCCGGCCTAACTTCGGGTTTACCGGAGGGCCGAACGGGCCCCGGACCACAGCAAAACCCGCGCTCCCCCGTCCTCGGACGGCCCGCGCGACGGGCAATGCCACAGAAAGGGACACCCCAGTGAAGCTCCAGCGGAACGGCCGCTCCAAGGCCCTCGCCATCGGTGCCATGGCGCTCGTCAGCTCGCTGTCGCTCGCCGCCTGCGGCTCGGACAACAACAACGACACCAAGGCGTCCGGTGGCTCCAGCGGCGCCTCGTCGGCTGCGGCGATCAACTGTGGCAAGCCGGGTGCGCTGCTCGCCTCGGGCTCCACCGCCCAGGGCAACGCGATGGACGTCTGGAAGACCAACTTCGGCGCCGCCTGCTCCGGCACCACCATCAACTACGGCGGCGGCGGCTCGGGCACGGGTGTCCAGCAGTTCACCCAGGGCAAGGTCCAGTTCGCCGGTTCGGACTCGGCCCTGAAGCCGGCCGAGGTCGACGCCACCAAGGCGGTCTGCACCGGTGGCCAGGGCATCGACCTGCCGCTGGTCGGTGGCCTGATCTCGCTCGTCTACAACATCGATGGCGTCGACAACCTGGTCCTGGACGGCCCGACCGCCGCCAAGATCTTCGACTCGCAGATCACCAAGTGGAACGACCCGGCGATCGTCGCCCTGAACCCGGGCGCCAAGCTGCCGGACGCCGACATCCAGGCCTTCCACCGCGCGGACGACTCCGGCACCACGGAGAACCTGACCAAGTACTTCGCCAAGACCTCCGGTGGCGCCTGGTCGTACCCGCCCGCCAAGGCCTGGGCGGGCAAGGGCGGCCAGTCGGCCAAGGAGTCCGCCGGTGTCTCGGCGCAGGTGAAGCAGGTCAAGAACTCGATCAGCTACGCCGAGCTCTCCTACGCGCAGACCAACAACCTGAAGAGCGCCTCCATCGCCACCGGCGCCTCCAAGCCGGTCGAGGCCACCGCCGCCAACGCCGCCAACACCTTCGCCAAGGCGAAGGTCGCCGGAACCGGCAGCGACCTGGCGCTGACCCTCGACTACGCGACCAAGGACGAGGGCTCGTACCCGCTGGTCCTGGTCACCTACGAGATCGTCTGCGACAAGGGCAACAAGGCCGACACCCTCGACACCGTCAAGGCCTTCCTGACCTACGCCGCCAGCGACGCGGGCCAGAAGGCCATCGGCGACACGGGCTACGTGCCGCTCCCCAAGGAGCTGACGGACAAGGTCAACGCCGTCATCCCGACGCTGGCCTGATCCAGTAGGACCTCCCGGTGGGGCGGCCCCGTGAACGAGGGGGGCCGGGGCCGCCCACCGGGAAGCACTGACGAAGAAGCACGTCCGGGGCACCGCCGCCAGGGTGCCGCCCCCTCGGGGCAGCACCACCAGACCGGAGTAGACCAATGACTTCATCCTCCCCTGCCGCCCCGCGAGGCAGGGAACGCCGCAAGCGTGACAGCCGGGTCGGCGACAAGATCTTCATGAACGCCGCTCGTGGGTCGGGCATCCTGCTGCTGGTCATCATGGCCGCCATCGCGGGCTTCCTGGCCTGGCGCTCGGGCATCGCCCTGAGCAAGAACGAGGGCAACTTCCTCACCACCTTCGAGTGGACGCCGGACGCCCCGAAGCCCGTCTTCGGCATCGCCGTCCTCGCGTTCGGCACCATCGTCAGCGCGGTCATCGCCATGGCGATCGCCGTTCCGGTGGCCATCGGGATCGCGCTGTTCATCTCGCACTACGCGCCGCGCCGGATCGCCCAGCCGTTCGCCTACCTGGTGGACCTGCTCGCCGCCGTCCCCAGCATCGTGTACGGCCTCTGGGGCACGCTGTTCCTGGTGCCGCACCTGGACGGGCTGACCAGCTGGCTGAACGACTACCTCGGCTGGACGTACATCTTCGACCAGTCCAGGGCCGGCACCACCCCGCGCAACCTGTTCACCGTCGGCATCCTGCTGGCCATCATGATTCTTCCGATCATCACTGCGGTCAGCCGCGAGGTCTTCCGGCAGGTGCCGCGGATGCACGAGGAGGCGGCGCTCGCGCTCGGCGCGACCCGCTGGGAGATGATCCGCACCGCGGTGCTGCCGTTCGGCCGCCCCGGCATCATCTCGGCCTCGATGCTCGGCCTCGGCCGCGCGCTCGGCGAGACCATCGCGGTGGCGATCGTGCTCTCGTCCAACAGCGTGCTGTCGCTGCACCTGCTCGACCCGGGCGGCGGCACCTTCGCCCAGAACATCGCGCTGAAGTTCAACGAGGCCGGCGATACCGGCCGCGACGCGCTGATGGCCTCCGGCCTTGTCCTGTTCGTCATCACCCTGCTGGTGAACGGTGCCGCGCGGCTGATCGTCGCCCGCCGCAAGGAGTACTCGGGGGCCAACGCATGAGTGCCGCGACCACGTCCGTCCCGGCGGACACCCGGCCGGTCAGCCGGCCGCTGACCGCCAACCGGCTGCCCAAGTGGACCCCGGCCGCCGTCGCCGGCGGCTCCATCGCGCTCGGCTGCGCGATCGGCGCGCTCGGCGGCCTGGCCAGCCACCTGCAGTGGGGCCTGATCTCGGCCACGCTGTTCCTGCTGATCAGCTACGGGCTCTCGGCCCGGATCGAGGGCCGCCGCCAGGCCAAGGACCGGTTCGCCACCTCGGTGATCTGGGTCGCCTTCATCCTGGCTGTCGTCCCGCTCGTCGCCCTGACCGTCTACACGGTCCAGCAGGGCGTCGGCGTGGTGAACGGCAACTTCCTGAGCCACTCGATGAAGGGCGTCCGCTCCGCCGGCGCCGGCGGTGGTATCTACCACGCGCTGATCGGCACGCTGGAGCAGGTCGGCCTGGCCACCGCGATGGCCGCCCCGGTGGGTCTGCTGACCGCCGTCTACCTGGTCGAGTACGGCCGCGGCAGGCTCGCCAAGGTGGTCACCTTCTTCGTCGACGTCATGACGGGCATCCCGTCGATCGTCGCCGGTCTGTTCATCCTCTCGCTCTGGAACCTCGCCCTCGGCTTCAACTACTCGGGCTTCTCGGGCAGCCTCGCGCTGGCGATCCTGATGATGCCGGTCGTGGTCCGCTCCACCGAGGAGATGCTCAAGCTCGTCCCGAACGAGCTGCGCGAGGCCTCGTACGCGCTCGGCGTGCCGAAGTGGAAGACCATCCTGCGGATCGTCCTCCCCACCGCGATCGGCGGCATCACCACCGGCGTGATGCTCTCGGTCGCCCGCATCACGGGCGAGACCGCCCCGGTGATGATGCTGGTCTTCGGCGCCGACTACATCAACAGCAACCCGTTCGACGGACCGCAGCAGTCCCTGCCGATGTACATCTGGCAGCAGTACTCGATGGTCAACAACGACTTCGGCTACGCCCGCGCCTGGGGCGCCGCGCTGGTGCTGATCGCCTTCGTGATGGGGCTCAACCTCATCGCCCGGGGCATCGCACGCTGGCGCTCGCCCAAGGGCGGACACTGAGCGACCGACTGACGTACGAAGACAGACGAGAGAAGCAACGATCATGGCCAAGCGCATCGACGTCAGCGGACTGTCCGCCTACTACGGCACCACCAAGGCCATCGAGGACATCTCGATGAGCATCGAGCCCCGCTCGGTGACGGCCTTCATCGGCCCCTCCGGCTGCGGCAAGTCGACCTTCCTGCGCACCCTCAACCGGATGCACGAGGTGATCCCCGGCGCCCGCGTCGAGGGCAAGGTGCTCCTGGACGACGAGAACCTGTACGGCGCCAGCGTCGACCCGGTAGCCGTCCGCCGTTCGGTCGGGATGGTCTTCCAGCGCCCGAACCCGTTCCCGACCATGTCGATCTACGACAACGTGGTCGCCGGGCTGAAGCTCGCGGGTGTGCGCAAGAAGTCCACCCTGGACGGCGTGGTGGAGAAGTCCCTCAAGGGTGCCAACCTGTGGAACGAGGTCAAGGACCGGCTGAACAAGCCGGGCGCCGGCCTCTCCGGCGGCCAGCAGCAGCGCCTCTGCATCGCCCGCGCCATCGCGGTCGAGCCGCAGGTCCTGCTGATGGACGAGCCCTGCTCCGCGCTCGACCCGATCTCCACCCTCGCCATCGAGGACCTGATCGGCGAGCTGAAGTCGGAGTTCACCATCGTCATCGTGACCCACAACATGCAGCAGGCGGCCCGCGTCAGCGACCGCACCGCCTTCTTCAACCTGGCCGGCGTCGGCCAGCCGGGCAAGCTGGTCGAGCTGGACGACACCCAGCGGATCTTCTCCAACCCGTCGGCCCAGGCGACCGAGGACTACATCTCCGGCCGCTTCGGCTAGGAGCAGCGACTGCTTCGCGGTGCTGCATGGCGGTGCCGCCGCGAAGTACGGGACAGGGCCCGCCCCCGAGATGTGGGGGCGGGCCCTGTCGGTTCTGCGGGGCGTCAGCCCCAGAACAGGTGGACGAACCAGTACATCAGCGCCGCGACGACGGCGGCCGCCGGCATCGTGATGAACCAGCCGAGCACGATGTTCTTCGCCACGCCCCAGCGCACCGCGCGGATCCGCTTGGTGGCCCCCGCGCCCATGATCGCCGAGGTGATCACGTGCGTGGTGGAGATCGGCGCCTTGAAGACGAACGAGGTGACGTACATGACGGTCGCGGCGGTGGCCTCGGCCGCGAAGCCCTGCGGCGGGTCCAGCTCGATGATCTTGCGGCCGAGGGTCCGCATGATCCGCCAGCCACCCGCGTAGGTGCCCAGCGAGAGCATGGTGGCGCAGGAGATCTTGACCCAGACCGGGATGCCGTCGGAGTCGTGGTGGCCCGAGATGGTGAGGGCCATCACCACGATGCCCATGGTCTTCTGGGCGTCCTGGAGGCCGTGCGCGAGGGCCATGGCGGCGGCCGACGCGGTCTGGGCGACCCGGAAGTTGCGCTTGGCCTTGTGCGGGTTGGCCCGCCGGAAGATCCAGAGGATCGCCAGCATCACCAGGAAGCCGCCGATCAGGCCGACGATCGGGGAGACGATCATCGGGATGACGATCTTCTCCAGGACGCCGTTCCAGATCACCTCGGTCCCGCCGGCCATCGCCGCGCCCACCATGCCGCCGAACAGCGCGTGCGAGGAGGAGGAGGGGAGACCGAAGTACCAGGTGACGAGGTTCCAGGCGATCGCGCCGACCAGGGCGGCGAACAGGATCGCCATCCCCTGGTTGCCGACCGGGGTCGCGATGATGCCCTGCGAGACGGTGTGCGCCACGCCGCTGCCGAGGAAGGCGCCGGCCAGGTTCATCACGGCGGCCATCGCGAGCGCGGCCCGCGGGGTCAGCGCCCGGGTGGAGACCGACGTGGCGATGGCGTTCGCCGAGTCGTGGAAGCCGTTGGTGTAGGTGAAGAAGAACGCAACGCCGATGACGGCGATGAGTGCTGCCGTGTCCACGAGGGTCAGGACTCCTTGACGGCGATGGTCTCCACCGTGTTGGCGACGTGCTCGAACGCGTCCGCCGCCTCCTCAAGGACGTCCACGACCTGCTTCAGCTTGAGCACCTCGATGGCGTCGTACTGACCGGAGAAGAGGTGGGCGAGCAGCTTGCGGTGGATCTGGTCGGCCTGGTTCTCGAGCCGGTTGACCTCGATCCAGTACTCGGTCAGGTTGGACATGCTGCGCAGGTTCGGCATCGCCTCGGCGGTGAGCTCGGCGGCGCGGGCCAGGACCTCGATCTGCTGCTCGATGCCCTTGGGGAGGGTCTGGATGTCGTACAGCACGACCAGGTCGACGGCCTCCTCCATGAAGTCCATGATGTCGTCCAGCGACGAGGCGAGGCTGTAGATGTCCTCGCGGTCGAAGGGCGTGATGAAGGACGAGTTCAGCTGGTGGAAGACCGCATGGGTGGTGTCGTCCCCGGCGTGTTCGGCGGCGCGCATGCGCTCGACGATCTCCGCACGAGCCGACACGTCTGCTCCCAGCAGTTCCAGCAGAAGCTTTGATCCGACGACGAGGTTCTCCGCTGCGGCGGCGAACATGTCGTAGAAGCTCGTCTCCTTCGGGGTCAGGCTAAAACGCACGGAAATCTCCGATGTGCGGGGTAGGGACTGAACGATGCTAGGTGCAACCAGGCGCAATTGCGCAAACGGGGTGGTGGTGGGGGAGGCGGAACCTCCCCTTCCGTTTGGCTGCCGCACCAGTGGAACCGGCCCGCACAGCCATGTGCGGACGTGAGCCCCCAGTCTGACGGAACCTCGCCCGGATTGCCCCCGTCGTGCGCGCGGAAGAACCGGGGCGCCGCCCGTACGGGGGAACCGTCCGGCCTGCCGCTCCGGGCCCGTCGGGCCCGCCGGAGGAACACCGTGACCGGCCCGGGTGTTGGACACTGGAGGCCGACGCAGCCACCCAGGCACTCAGGAGAAGGCGGGCCGATGACCACGACGCAAGCGCGAACCGAGCCGGACCACGCGCACGGGAGCGAGCCGCCGGCCGACCACACCGCCGAGGCCGCGGCCCCCGCGGCGGCCGGTCACCACGGGCCGCACGGGTACAGCGCGCAGAAGGACGCCCACCTCAAGCGGCTGCGCCGGATCGAGGGCCAGATCCGCGGTCTGCAGCGCATGGTCGACGAGGACGTCTACTGCATCGACGTGCTCACCCAGGTCTCGGCCGGCACCAAGGCGCTGCAGTCCTTCGCGCTCTCGCTGCTGGAGGAGCACCTGCGGCACTGCGTCGCCGCGGCCGCCGAGGAGGGCGGGGCGGAGCTGGACGCCAAGGTGGCGGAGGCCACCGCCGCGATCGCCCGGCTGCTGCGCAGCTGACACCGGGCCGAGCGCCGGTCGCTCCGGCCGTCCCGTCGCGGTCGGCCCTGGCCGTTTTCAGCCGTCTCTAGTCGTCCCGCTCGGCCGGGGGCCCGGCGGCCGAACCGCCGTCGGGCCGGTCGAGCAGCACCTCGTCGATCCGCTCGGTCGGCAGCCGCTCGCCGGCGCTGGCCGTCGCGGCGATCATCAGCTCGCCGGCCAGCTCGATCTCGTCGAGGGCCGCGTCGTCGTGGCCGCCGCTGCGGCCGCCCGTGGACGACACCACCTGCACCACCCCTTCAGCGCCTCGCCAGCCCGGGCGGCAGCCACCCGACATCCAGCCTAGGCACTTCGGAGCCCGTCCACATGGCACGGACGGGCCATCTCGGCGCCGCCGAAACGGGTGGGCGCCAGGCGCCGGACACCCACCCGGTCCGGCGGCGCCCCTCCCCGAGCCCTCCTCGCCCCCGGCCGCTACTTCGGGCTCTCCGTGGGCTTCGTCGCGAAGATGTCCGCGGTGGCCGGCTCGGCCGCCTCCACCGGCTTGCCGAAGTCCGTCAGGGAGGTCGTCGAGGTCACCTTCACCTGGTCCTTCGCCTCCTTGGAACCCGCGACCCCGGCGAAGGTGAACACCTCGACCACCTTGTGCAGCCGGCCCTGGTCGTCCAGCCAGGCGTCGTACGGGACGTCCCGGACGGTGAAGGTCTGGGCCGCCATCCGCAGGCCGTCCCCGCCCCGGCCACCGGTCGCGTCGGCCGCCTTCGACAGGTCGAGAACGCCGCGGTAGTGCTTGAGCGCCACCCCGCCGACCGTCTCGGTACCGACCAGGTCCGCCTTCTGCGCCCCGCGCAGCGCGCCCGCGGCGGAGGCCGGGTCGGTGGCACCGCTGCTGACGAGGTTGCCGTCGGGCAGCTGGCGCACGTCCAGCTTGACCCACTTGCCCTCGGGCACCTTGGCCCCGCTGTTCTGCAGATAGACGGTGCCGGGCAGGACCACCTCGACGATCTTCCCGGTGGTCGCCGCGCCCGGCGGCACCGCCACCTCCAGCCGGCCGATCCGCTTCACGTAGTCGTAGCCGCCGCTGCCGGTGAAGACGGCCTTCTTCTCGGCCGACTCCGTCACCAGCTCGGTGGCGGTGTGCGCGGAACCCGTCCGGCCGGTGATGTCGGCGGCGCTGCGGACGGCCGTCACCGGGTCGCCGGAGAGCTGGTCGGGGGTGCTCGACCGCTGGTCGGACGAGCCGCCGGGGCCGTCCGAGCAGCCGGCCAGCCCGGTCAGGGCGGCGGCGAGCACGGCGGCCCCGGCCGCCGCGCGCAGGTGCGGCAGCGGACGGCGCCGCTGCCGGCCGCTGCGCTGCTGGTCGGTCATCTTCATCCTCGCGACAACCCCCTTGGGCCCGACTGCCCCGCCGACCACCACCAGGTGGGCAGAGCTCTTTCCGGGCAAACGAGTTGAGGCGCGCCGGGTTACGCGAAACCCGGCGCGCCGGAGGCATCGCGCGCCGGGGCCCCCGGGCGTTACCGTGAACCACGTGCACAGTGAGCTGCCGGCTGCCCCCGGCACCACCCGGATGCCCGAGCACCGCGTCGAGATCGACGAGCGCGGTTCCTTCTCCTTCGCGACCTGCGCCTGTGGCTGGTTCTCCCCGGCCCGCCGGTCCCGCGACCTCAGCCGGCGGGAGGCCGCCGACCACCTCACCGAGCACGCCGGGGAGTCCCCGTAGCGGCCGCTAGGCCGCCAGATCGGACTCCGGCGGCTGCTCGTCGGCCCGGAGGGTGCCGCGCTCGCCGCCGCGCCGCCGGCCGCGCGGACGCGGGCCGCTCCGGGGCGCCCTGATCAGCGGGGCGACGACGGTCCGGCTCAGCGCGTGGCAGAGCGGGACCAGCACGGCCATCGCGATCGGCGCCAGCAGCAGGACGACCGCGGTGGCGAGCGCGAACCCGCCGATCACGTCGGTGGGGTAGTGGACGCCCATGAACATCCGGCAGAAGCCCTGCAGCAGGGCGAGGCCGCCGGCGATCCAGCCCAGTCGCCGGTTCACCAGGAACAGCGCCACCGCGATGCCCATCGACATCGTCGAGTGGTCGCTGACGAAGGAGTGCGTGCCCGCCTTGCCGTCCACCAGCACGTCCAGGCCGGTGTGATCGACGAAGGGGCGCGGGCGGTTCACGATGGCGGCGATCGGCAGGTTGGCCAGCTCGGCGATGGCGACCGAGAGCGGTGCCCAGAGCAGCCCGGCGACCGCCACCGGGGCGTCCGGACGGCGTCTGGCCTGCAGCCAGCCGACCAGGCCCAGCAGGGCCAGGCCGAGCAGGATGCCGTACTCGCCGATCCACGAGACCAGGTGGTCCAGCCACTCCGGAGAGCGTTTGGCCAGGCCGTTGACGGCGTAGAGCAGACCGAGGTCGGGGTTGGTCGTGTCGGCAAGCGGCGTCGACACGCCGCACCTCCTTCTGGTCCGCTGCACCTGTTCGTTCCGGCCGAGGTCCGCCCGGCCCAGGGGGCTGACGGTGGACCATCGGACACAACGTCATAACCGGGGCGCGGCGTTCCACGGAAACGCACTGTTATCGAAAATTGACTCAGCGTCCACAGTGCGCTCACACCGTGCGGCCCGGGGGTTCAGCTTTTCACGGCGGGTTGACCCGGACCTGTCGGACCGGGACCTGCGGGGTCGGGGCCGGCCGGCCCCGCGGGTGCGGCCGCGGCGGCCTGGCCGGCCGACGGGTTGGCCAGTGGGCTGCCGGTGCCGCTCGGAGGTGTGGCCGGATCCTGGGTGGCCGCGCCCGGACCGCCCTTGCCGGTGATGGTGCCGTCCGCGTTGCGCACGGGCAGGGCCTCGGCGCCGTCCGAGGTGATCCGGGTGGCGCCGATGTACTCCCTGGTGTCGATCTTGTCGTAGCGGATCACCGCGCCGGTGTGCGGCGCGTTGATCATGTACCCGCCGCCCACGTAGATGCCGACGTGGTGGATGCTGCGCGGGTCGTTCAGATCCGTCGCCCAGAAGACCAGGTCACCCGGGCGCAGTTGGTCGCGCGAGGGGTGCGGCCCGGCGTACCACTGGTCGTTGGCGACCCGGGGGAGCGTGATGCCCACACTGGCGAACGCGGCCCAGGTGAGCCCGGAGCAGTCGAACCGCCCGTTCTGCGACGGCAGGCCCTCGCCGCCCCACAGGTACGGCGTGCCGAGCTTGCCCTGGGCGAAGTAGATCGCGCCGGCCGACTGCTGGACCACCTCCACCGGCGCGGTGGGCGCGGTGAAGCTGCGGGCCAGCGCCTTGATGCTCCGCACGTACCCCTGGGTCTCCCGGTACGGCGGCACGCCGTCGTACTTCTCCACCGCGTACGGGCCCGCGTTGTAGGCGGCCAGCATGTTGTCCTGCCGGTCGCCCGGCACCTTCGCCACGTCACGGGCGAGCGCGCAGTCGTACGTCGCCGCCGAGGCGATCGCGTCCGCGGGGTCCCAGATGTCCTTCTTGCCGTCGCCGTTCGCGTCGGTGCCGTAGATCGCCCAGGTGCTCTCCAGGAACTGCGCCATTCCGTACGCCTTCGCGGGCGATCGGGCGCCCGGGTCGAAACCGCTTTCCTGGTACAGCTGTGCCGCGAGCATCGGCGGGGAGATCTCCGGGCAGAGCGTTCCCCACTGCTGGATCAGCCCCTGGTAGGCGGCCGGCACGGTTCCCGCCGAGAGGTTGGCGCGATTGGCGGACGGTTGCGGTGTCCCACTTGCCGCATACGTCCCGACGGTCACCAGACCGACGAAGCCGAATGCGACAACTCCCGCTGCTGCGGCGGCCATCCCGGCCTTGCGGAGTACCATCAGCACCATCCCGACGAATCGTCAGTCGAAGTGTCCCGGAAGGCGTTGCTCACCGCAATCATCAGAGATACAAAGAGTGAGCGCTATCCTTCGTACGGTGGACATCCTCGCGCACGTGTCCGATGCCTCACGACCAATCCGCGAGAAGCAGCCAAGTCGACGTCAGATCTGGCCAAGAATAGGTACCGACCCTTCGCGCGGACGGGGTCTGGGCCCTTGAATTTGCCTGATCGGGCGGTGAGATGGAAATGAACCTGAGCAGCGTGGACAGTATCGCGATCGGCCACCTGGCCGAAGACCCTCCTAAGAAGCCGAATATCGACACCATCATCGGCGGGATCGCCCCGGACTGGGGCCCGTTCGCGAGCCTCGGGTCGGAGGCCCGGGTGATGGTCGAGGTCGTCATGGCCGTGGCCATCCTGGCCTGCCTCGGCCTCGCCGTCTGGGGCGCGGCCAAGCAGCGGATCGGCGCCACCGCCATGCGTGACAGCTTCGGCGCCGAGCAGGGCAAGGGGCTGATCATCGCCGGGCTGACCGGCGTGTTCATCATTGGATCACTTGGCACTCTGTTCACCATTGTGTACGGCATGGCCATCTGACGATCGGACAGCAGGCGGTGCCCCCGCCTGACGTCCGTCCCGTCAGGACCTTCCGGAGCCCCCGCCGGGGGTCCACCCACCTCACCTCCCTTCCCGCCCGTCCACGGGCGGAGGGGCCCCCGGAGCCGCCCAGGCTCCCCGCACCAGGAGGGCCGCCGTGCCGTTGTCCGACGACCAGCCGCACACCCGTACGCGGCTGCCGGTCGGCGAACAGCCCTCCTCACAGGTGAGCGCTCGTCAACCGAGGCCGTTGCGAACGCTGCTGACCGTCCTGGTGGTCGTCACCCTGCTGGTGGTGGCGATCTCCATCGCCAACCGGGGCAAGGCCGACCCCGGCGCCTCCGGTACCGCCGGCCGCTCCGCCGACGGCGCCACCGCCACCGCCGGCGCGGGTCCCGGCCCCAGCGGCGAGCAGCCGGTCAGCACCACCACCAACGGCATCGCCGGCGGCTTCCCGCACACCGACCAGGGCGCGCAGTCGGCCGCCGTCAACTACGCGGTGGCCATCGGCTCCGCCGACATGTTCCGCGCCGAGAGCCGCCACACCATCGTCGCCACCATCGCCGACCCGGGCGCCGCCGCAGCCCTCCAGGCCCGCCTGGACCAGGGGTTCTCGCCCGAGACCGCAGCCAGGTTCGGAGTCGATGCGCAAGGGCGACCGCCCAAGGGGCAGACGTTCGTCAGCCGGACCATCCCGGTCGGTGCGAAGAGCAGTGCCTACAGCGAAGAGAGTGTCAAGGTCGAGGTCTGGTGCACGGGACTCTTCGGCCTCGCCGGCGAGCGATCGATCCGGCCGGTCTCGGAGGAATGGTTCACCCTGACGCTCAACCTGCGGTGGACCGGAACGGACTGGAAGCTCACTGACTTCAGTCGGGTAGCCGGCCCCGCACCTGTCCCGCCGGACCAGCAGGCTGCGACCTCTGAGGAAATCACTGGTGCTGTCGAGCAGTTCGGAGGCTTCCGCTATGCACGCTGACGGTGGTTCGGCTCGGGCAAGGCGACGTGCGGGTCGATTGGCCGGAGGGACGGCGGCAGGCCTCATCTCCGTCGTGCTGACGGCCTCACGTGCGTTCGCCGAGCCGTCGGCCGCACCGAGCCCCGGCGCGACCAACACAAGCTGCCCTGGGGTTCCGCTTCCGGGGAACGATGTCTACTGCGCTCCTGGTGGCAACGGCTCCCTTCCCGGCAGCGGGACCGTCGGGAGTGTGGCCGATCCGCTCGGGTCGTTGGCGAAGGGGTGTGCGCAGGCGGCGGCGTGGGTGGTGCGGAAGCTGTCGAGTGCGATCGACGGGACGACGCAGGTGGACTTCACCAATGCGTCGTTCCTGCAGCAGTACGCGGTGGTGTTCGCCGCCTCGACGATCATCACGTTGGTGCTCTGGCTGCTGGCGGTGACGAAGCGGGCGGTGCGCGGGGCGCCGCTGACGACGGCGATCTCGGAGGCGATCGGCTTCCTCTGGCTGACCGTGGTGGCGTCGGCGTTCACGCCGCTGATCCTGTACACGGTGGTGAGCGCGACGGACGGGCTGACCAAGGCCGTCGCGGTGGGGACGAAGTCGGACACCGGGACGTATCTGGGCGGGTTCGCCGACACCTTGGAGAAGGGTGACATGGGCGGTGGGCCGCTGATCCTGATCATCGTGTCGCTGGTGGCCGTGCTGGCCGCGGCGGTGCTCTGGATCGAGCTGCTGATCCGGGCGGCGATGCTGTACGTGGGTGCGCTGCTGGGGACCGCGGTGTACGCCGGGCTGGTGGACAAGCAGCTGTGGAAGCACGTGCGCCGCTGGGCGGGGGTGATGGTGGCGGTGGACCTGGCCAAGCCGATCATCGTCATCATCCTCGGGCTGGCCGGTGCGGTGGCGACCGGTGCCGGGGCGAACGACGACTTCGCGCGGGTGCTGTCGGGTCTGGCGATCCTGTTCCTGTCGATCTTCGCGAGCACCGCCGTCTACCGTTTCGTGCCGGGCTTCGGCGACGAGATCATGAACATGCGCTCGGCCCGGGCGAGCGCGGTCTCGGCCGGCTCGGCGATGATCAACGGCACCGCGAACCTGATGAAGCAGGGCATCAGCACCCACGGCGACCGCGGCCCGCAGGGGGCGGGCGGCGGCGGTGGGGCCGGCGGCGGTTCGGTCGCGCCGGGCATCGCCGCGCACGCCGGCCGCACCCCGGCCCCGCCGCCGCAGGGCGGGCCGCCGGCCTCGGCAGCGATCCGCGACAGCAATCCAGCGAAGGGAGGGTGACGGGTAAGTGAGCAGCGAACCACTCGGCCAGTACGGCGCCCAGTACGCCCAGCCGTACGTGCACCAGCGCCGCACCTACCTGATCGGCAAGGCCCGCCCGAACGCGCCGATCGGCCGGAACCGGGAGTCCGGCGAGATCATCCTGATCATCTTCGGGGCGTTCCTCGGCATGCTCTGGGGCCTGATGATGCCCGTGCTGCCGCTGCGTATCGCGGGTCTGATCGGGCTGCCGCTGCTGGCGATCGCCGCGGTCTACGTGCCGTACCGCCGCCGGACGTTCTACAAGTGGGTGGAGATCAACCGCACCTACCGCCGGACGGTCCGCAGCGGCCGGGCGGTGTGGAAGTCGGACGCGATGGACGCCGGCACCCGGCTGGACGGGCGCGAGGTGGAGGTCGGCCCGCCGCCCGGGGTGGGCCGGCTGCGCTGGCTGGCCGCGCCGTTCGGGCCGGACGAGGTCGGGGTGCTGATGCACCTGGAGCGGCGCACGGTGACGGCGGCGATCGAGATCGAGGGTCCGGGTGTCGGCCTGCGGGACTCGGAGGACCAGGAGGCCCTGGTCGACCGGTTCGGCACGCTGCTGAAGCACGTCGCCAACGGGGACGGCTTCGTGACCAGGCTGCAGATCCTCGCCCGGACGCTGCCCGCCGACCCGGACGCACACGCCAAGGACGTGGAGCGGCGCGGGGACCACGACGCGCCGCGGTGGCTGCAGGACTCGTACGACCAGTTGCAGTCGATGGTCTCGACCTCCTCCGAGCAGCACCGGGCCTACCTGGTGGCCTGCATGCACTACACCCGTGACCTGGCGGCCGAGGCGCACGCCATGGGCCGGACCGCGACCGGACGGCGGGCCCGGGACGACGAGGGGCTGGCCGCGGTGATGGCGCGCGAGCTGACCGACATCTGCGCGCGCCTCGCGGAGGCGGACATCCGGGTGCGTCAGCCGCTCGGCCAGGCCCGGCTCTCCTCGCTGCTGCACTCGATGTACGACCCGGACCACCCGATCGACCACATCCAGGCGATGTCGAAGCGCAACGCCTGGCCGGCCGAGCTGGACGCCACGCACCCGCAGTACCTGCAGGCGAAGACCAGGGAGTCGGCGACCCGGGCCCCGTGGTGCCACGCCACCGCCTGGATCAAGGAGTGGCCGCTGACCCCGGTCGGCGTCAACTTCCTGGCCCCGCTGCTGGTCCACACCCCGGACGTGATCCGGACGGTGGCGGTGACGATGGACCTGGAGCCCACCGACGTGGCCATCGAGCGGATGCTCACCGAGAAGACCAACGACGAGGCGGAGGCCAGCCGCGCGGCCAAGATGAACCGCACGGTCGACCCGCGCGACCTGGCCCACACCGGCCGGGTGGACCAGCGCGGTGACGACCTGGCGTCCGGTGCGGCCGGGGTCAACCTGGTCGGTTACATCACGGTCTCCTCGCGCAGCCCCGAGGCGCTGGCCCGCGACAAGCGGACCATCCGCGCCTCGGCCGGCAAGAGCTACCTCAAGCTGGAGTGGTGCGACCGCGAGCACCACCGGGCCTTCGTCAACACCCTCCCGTTCGCCACCGGCATCCGCCGCTGACCGGCGCACCAATCCACCAGGAGGCCGCCCATGGCGATCGGCAACCTCACCGACGCGTTCACCAGCCTGATGTTCGGCAAGGTGGAGACCACCCGTCTGCCGGTGCGTACGTCCACCGGCCAGGCGCAGGCGGTCTACCTGCCGACCGCCGCACCGGGGCTGGGCGACTCCGGCGTGATCATCGGCCGTGAGGTGTACAGCGGCAAGGGGTATGTGTACGACCCCTTCCAGCTGTACGGCCAGCAGCTGCCGGCCCCGCACTGGCTGGTGCTCGGCGAGTCCGGCAACGGCAAGTCGGCGCTGGAGAAGACGTATGTGCTGCGCCAGCTGAGGTTCCGGGACCGGCAGGTCGTGGTGCTGGACGCGCAGGGCGAGGACGGCGTCGGCGAGTGGAACCTGATCGCCAACGCGCTGGGCATAAAGTCGATCCGGCTCGACCCGATGGCGGCCCGGGACGGCGGGGTGAAGCTCAACCCGCTGGACCCGGCGATCACCACGACCGGCCAGCTGTCGCTGCTGCGCACCATCATCGAGGTGGCGATGGGGCACGGTCTGGACGAGCGGGCCGGCTTCGCGCTGAAGGCCGCGCACGCCCATGTGGTAGCGACGGTGACCGGCCGTCAGCCGGTGCTGAACGACATCATCGACACCCTGCGCAGCCCCGAGCTCTCCTCGGTGGAGTCGCTGGGCGTGGCGGTGAACGAGGTGCAGGCCTGGGGCCTGGACGTGGCGCTGGTGCTGGACCGGCTGGTCGACGGCGACCTGCGCGGCATGTTCGACGGCTCGACCACGGACGGCATCGACCTGGACGCGCCGCTGATCGTCTTCGACCTGTCGCACATCGACCGCAACTCGATCGCGATGCCGATCCTGATGGCGATCGTCGGGGTCTGGCTGGAGCACACCTGGATCAGGCCGGACCGGAAGAAGCGCATCTTTCTGGTCGAGGAGGCCTGGCACATCATCAACAGCCCGTTCGTGGCCCAGCTGTTCCAGCGGCTGCTGAAGTTCGGGCGCCGGCTCGGCCTCTCCTTCGTCGCGGTGGTCCACCACCTCTCGGACGTGGTGGACGGCGCGGCGGCCAAGGAGGCGTCGGCGATCCTGAAGATGGCCTCCACCCGGACGATCTACATGCAGAAGGCCGAGGAGGCGAGAGCCACCGGCCGGGTGCTGGGTCTGCCGCGCTGGGCGGTGGAGATCATCCCGACCCTGTCGCCGGGTATCGCGGTCTGGGATGTCAACGGCAACGTCCAGGTGGTCAAGCACATCATCACCGAGGCCGAACGGCCGCTGGTGTACACCGACCGGGCGATGACCGAGGACGCGGTGGCCGAGCGGGTCCGCGCCGAACGCCAGTTGGCGGCCGAGCCGGGCGTCTGAGCGGGTGCCGGAGAGGGCGGGGAGCCGGGCGGTCCGGGCGGGGTGAGCCGGCTGTCCGGGGCGATTGTCCGGCGACGATTCGTCAGTAGGTAACCCTGTCGTTACGTCCGGGGTCCTGACAGCTACGCGCGTTGACTCTAGGCTGCATTCGCGCAACGACATCTTCGCCCACCCGGACCTGTCCACAGCTGGGCGCTCTCTCAAGGTGCAGGGGACCCTCATGCTCACCGTCAGATCCCGACGCGCGGCGCTCGCCGTCGCGGCCGCCGCCGGCCTGCTCGGCACGGTGGTCGTGCCGACCGCCGCCCAGGCCGCGGACGCCAAGCGTCAGAAGACCGTCAACCTCCAGGTGCTGGCGATCAACGACTTCCACGGCAACCTGGAGCCCCCGGCCGGTTCGTCCGGCACCATCCAGGAGATCGACCCGGCGACCGGCCGGCCGGTCAGCACCCCGGCCGGTGGCATCGAGTACCTGGCCACCGCGCTGCGCCAGGCCCGGATCCCCGCCGACGACTCGATCACCGTCGCCGCCGGTGACATCGTCGGTGCCAGCCCGCTGACCTCGGCGCTCTTCCACGACGAGCCGACCATCGAGGCGATGGACAAGCTCGGCCTGGACGTCACCGCGGTCGGCAACCACGAGTTCGACGAGGGCGCCAAGGAGCTGCTGCGCCTTCAGAACGGCGGCTGCCACCCGGTCGACGGCTGCTACGAGAAGGGCCGCAAGTTCAAGGGCGCCAACTTCAACTACCTGGCCGCCAACGTCACCGACGAGAAGACCGGCAAGCCGGTCCTGGCCCCGTACTGGGTGACCAAGTCGCAGGGCGTGAAGATCGGCTTCATCGGCGCGACCCTGGAGGGCACGCCGAACATCGTGACCGCCGAGGGCGTCAAGGGCCTGAAGTTCGGCAACGAGGTCGCCACGATCAACAAGTACGCCGCCGAGCTGAAGAAGCAGGGCGTCAACTCGATCGTCGCGCTGATCCACGAGGGCGGCCTGCCGGCCAGCAGCACCTACAACTACGACTGCGGCACCGCCGGTCAGGGCATCTCCGGCCCGATAGTCGACATCGCCAAGAACCTGGACCCGGCGATCGGCGCCATCGTCACCGGCCACACCCACAACGCGTACGCCTGCACCATCCCCGACCCGCAGGGCGTTCCGCGTTCGGTGACCAGTGCCGCCTCCTTCGGCCGGCTCTACACCGAGATCGACCTGAAGCTCGACAAGACCACGGGCACCATCGTCCGTCCGTCGGTCAAGGCCGAGAACCACATCGTGCGCCGCACGGTCGAGAAGGCCCCGGACATGACGGCGCTGATCTCGCGCTACTCCAAGCTGGCCGCGCCGATCGCCGACCGCCCGGTCGGCTACATCGCCTCGGACATCAACGGCCGCGGCAACAGCGACCCGGAGAAGCCGCTGGGCGACCTGATCGCCGACGCGCAGCAGGAGGGTCTGGCCCCCGCCGACAAGGGCGGTGCGCAGATCGCCTTCATGAACCCCGGTGGCATCCGCTCCGACCTGGTCTACAAGGCCAGCGGCGCCGAGGGCGACGGGGTGGTGACCTACGGCGAGGCGTTCACCGTCCAGCCGTTCACCAACATGATGCAGGTCAAGACGCTGACCGGCGCCCAGCTGCTCCAGCTGCTCCAGCAGCAGGTGAGCGGCGGCAACGAGGCCTCGCCGAAGATCCTGCAGCCGTCCAGGGGCCTGGCCTACACCCTGGACATGCGCAAGAAGGGTGCGGACCGGGTGCTGGTCGACTCGGTCCGGCTGAACGGCGCGCCGATCGACCCGGCCGCCTCCTACCGGGTCGCGGCCAATGAGTTCCTGGCCGGCGGCGGCGACGGCTTCCCGGCCTTCGCGGCCGGCACCGACAAGCTGGTCGGCGCCTCGGACCTGGACGT
This sequence comes from Kitasatospora sp. NPDC092286, assembly GCF_044755565.1. Lineage (NCBI taxonomy): Bacteria > Bacillati > Actinomycetota > Actinomycetes > Kitasatosporales > Streptomycetaceae > Kitasatospora > Kitasatospora sp. NPDC092286. Next base: position 23,868 of record NZ_JBIVRD010000006.1, read on the forward strand.
CTTCGCCGCCTACCTCGGCGCCCACAGCTCGGCCGCCGCGCCGCTGCAGGCCCCGGCACAGGACCGCATCAAGGTCATCGGCCCGGGCGGCGGCATCGGCTGACCGAGAGCCGGAAAGGGCGGGCGGGGCGCTGTCGGGGCGCCCCGCCCGCCCTTTCGCCGTCCGCGGGCGTTACTCGGGAGCCGGGCCGCCCGGCAGCCGTACGGTCGCGAGCGCGCCCGGGCCACCGTCCCCGGCCGGGCCGAGCGACACCTCGCCACCGGCCTCGCGGACGCTCTGCGCGACGATCGACAGCCCGAGGCCGGAGCCGGGGAGCTGCCGGGAGGAGGGCGAGCGCCAGAACCGGTCGAAGACGTACTGCAGCTCGTCCGGCGGGATGCCGGGGCCGTGGTCGCGGACGGTCAGCACGCCCTGGTGGAGCCGTACTTCGACGGTGCCGCCGGGCGGGCTGTACTTGACGGCGTTGTCCAGCAGGTTGATCACCGCGCGTTCGAGGGCGGCGGCGTCGCCGTGGACGAACCAGGGCTCGGTGTCGGTCTCGAAGACCAGTCCCGGCCCGCGCAACTTGGCGCGCTCGACCGCTCGTTGAGCTATCTCGTGCAGCGCGACGACGGTGAGGTTCCGGATCGGTTTGGGGGAGTCGGGACGGGAGAGCTGGAGCAGGTCGCCGATCAGGACGGTGAGCTCCTGCATCTGTGCCTTCATGTTGCCGAGCAGCTTGGTCCTGGTGGCGGCGGGGAGCGGACGGCCGGTGTCGTCACTGCGGATGAGGAGATCGACGTTGGTCCGGAGCGAGGTGAGCGGGGTGCGGAGCTCGTGCCCGGCGTCGGCGATCAGCCGGGTCTGGCGGTCGCGGGAGTTGGCGAGGGCGGTGCTCATGGAGTTGAACGAGGTGGAGAGACGGGCGATCTCGTCGCTGCCGCGAACCGGGATGGTGGCTCCGACCTCCTCGGTGCGGGCGATGTGCTCGACGACGTCGGTGAGGTGGTCCACGGGCCTGAGCGCGGAGCGGGCGACCAGGCGGCCGGCCGCTCCGGCGAGGATGACGCCGCCGAGGGCCACGCCGCCGAGGATGAGGGCGAGTTGGTTGAGGGACTTCTCGACCGCGTCGGTCGGAGTCGCGGTCAGGAGGACGAACCTGTTGCCCGCGTCGTCGTGGACGCCGTTCAGCCGAACCCTGGCGGGAGTGCCGTCGACGTAGCGGCCGTCACGGTAGGTGTACTTGCCCTGGGAGATGGCAAGCAGGTCGGAGGCCTTGACCTCGACGCCCTTCGGGGGCGAGACATCCGGAATGCAGATCTGCCCGTTCGGACTGTAGAGCTCGGTGGTGAACTGACCGGCCCCTCCCGCTGATCCGCCGCCGATCATATCGGGACGAATCTCCCTGGCCTTCGCCTTGGCGGCGGTTTCGGCCGCGGCCTCGGCCTTCGCGACCGAGGTGCTGCAGAATCCCAGACTGTAGGTGCGCCGGATCGGGTCGACCAGCTCAAGGGGTGGCACTTTGGCGCGGGACAGGTTCTCCTGCACCTGGTCGTAGAGCTTCTGCTCCACGATGAACCAGCAGGCCAGCGCCGAGAGGGCGATGGCGACCGCCACCGCCGCCGCCGTCAGGAAGGTCAGCCGGCTGCGCAGCGACTGGGCGCGGTACCAGCGGAGGAGGCGTTGGCGGCGGGGGATCCGGGGCGGCGCCGACGGCGGGGGCGGGAGGGGGGCCGTGCTGCTCACGCGCCGGTGCCGGCGGCCGGGCGCAGGGCGTAGCCGACGCCGCGTACGGTCTGGATGAGGCGGGGCATGCCGCCCTGCTCGGTCTTGCGGCGCAGGTACATCACGTAGACGTCCAGGGAGTTGGAGGAGGGCTCGAAGTCGAAGCCCCAGACGGCCTTGAGGATCTGTTCGCGGGTGAGGACCTGGCGGGGGTGCGAGAGGAACATCTCCAGCAGCATGAACTCGGTCCGGGTCAGCTCGACCGGCTTGCCGGCCCGGGTCACCTCCCGGGTGGCGGTGTTCATGCGCAGGTCCCCGAAGGCCATGACCTCGTTGTCCTCCTCGACGGCCGCGGCCCGGGCGGCGGCCTCGGTGGCGAGGGCGTTGCGCCGCAGCAGGGCGCGGACCCGGGCGAGCAGTTCGTCGAGCTCGAAGGGCTTGGCGAGGTAGTCGTCCGCGCCGACGTCGAGGCCGGTGACCCGGTCGCCGACGGCGTCCCGGGCGGTGAGCATCAGCACCGGGACGCTGTCGCCGCGGGAGCGCATCCGGCGGACGGCGGTGAGGCCGTCCATCCGGGGCATCATGATGTCCAGCAGGACGAGGTCGGGCTTCTCGCGTTCGACGGACTCCAGTGCCTCGTAGCCGTCGGTGGCGGTGGCGACCTCGTAGCCCTCGAAGGCGAGGCTGCTCTCCAGGGCGTCCCGGAGGGCGGGTTCGTCGTCGACCACGAGGAGCCGGGCGGTGGTGGGCCCGGACTCGGCGGGGGTGCGGTCGTCGGCGGACGGGGTCATGGGCGGTTGCCCTTTCTCGTGGTCGGAGGGCCGGGATTACTGCAATTGTCCGTCTAGATGTTCTGGCCGGCCTGCAGTTTCGGGAGTACCTGCTTGATGTCGTTGATCGGGATGGCGAAGCCGAGGCCGACGCTGCCGGCGCTGCTGCCACCGGCGGTGGAGTTGGAGCCGTTGGCCGAGTACATCGCCGAGTTGATGCCGATGACCTGTCCGCTCGCGTTGATCAGCGGCCCGCCGGAGTTGCCGGGGTTGAGCGCGGCGTCGGTCTGGAAGGCCTTGTAGGTGGTGGTGTCGCCGCTGCTCTGCGGGGTGCCGCCGCGCAGGCCGGGCAGGTTGGGGAAGCCGAAGCCGCCGTTGCCGCTGGTGCTGCTCTCGTCGACCTGGACGGTGACCTCGCGGTTCTCGGCGCTGATGATGCCCGAGGTGACGGTGCCGGTGAGGCCCTCGGGGTTGCCGATGGCGACGACCGGGTCGCCGACCGAGACGGCGGAGGAGTCGCCGAGGACGGCGGGGGCGAGGTTCCTGGCGCCGCTCGCGGTGATCACGGCGACGTCCAGGGCCTTGTCGGTGCCGGTGACGGTGGCCTGGGTGGTGGAGCCGTCCTTGAAGGTGACGGTGAGCCGGCCGCCGTCGACCGCGCCGGAGATCACGTGGTAGTTGGTGAGGATCTGGCCGTCCTTGTTGAGGACCACGCCGGTGCCGGTGGCGGTGCCGCTCGCGCCCTGCACGGTGATCTGGACGACGCTCGGTGCGACGGCGGTCGCGACGGCGGCGACGTCGGCGCTGCCGTCCGAGCGGGCGGAGACCGGGCTGGCGATGGTGGTGGTGCGGGTGCCGGAACCGTGCTCGTCGGCGGCGACGACGCCGCCGGTGACCCCGCCGAGGACGGCGGCGACCGCCGCGACGGCGGTGACCAGGGCGACCCGGCCGCGCAGCAGTCCGCGCCTGCCCCGGCCGCCGTGGCCGCCGGGGGTGCCCGGTCCGCCGGCGGCGGGCGGGGCCGGCGGCACGGGGGGCGCCGCGGGCGGGGGAGGCGGCGGGCTGTCGAAGCCGCCGCGGGAGTGGTCCTCGCGGTAGCCGTGGCCGGCGGTGCTCTCGGCGACGGTGCTCCCGAGGACGGTGCCCGGGATGATCCGGTTCTCGTGCGGAGCCGGGTGGGCGGCGTAGGCGCCTTGGGCGGTGTCCGTGCCGTACGGCTCGTGGGGCTGGGAGGGCCGGGCCGGGTCGTACGTGCCGTAGGGGTCGTACCGGTCGTCCTGCCCGCGCTGTCCGTACTGCTCGCTGCCGTGCTGCTGATCGCTCATGTCGACCAACGTCCGCCCGCTGGATGAGGATCGGATGAGAGCGGGCTCAGAAGGGCCCGAGAAGCCCGTTGACTTCTCATAAAGCCTGGTCAGGCGGTAGATGGCGGATGCCGGGCCGGATCGCGCTATTCCGCTTCGGCGGTGGCGCCCGGGGCCGTTCCGCCGCAGCCGCAGGAACGGCGGATGACCAGGCGGGACGGGAACTTCCGGACCCGTTCGGTGTCCGAGCCCGGCACCATCAGCGAGTCGTCGAGCACCAGGTCCACGGCGGCCCGGGCCATCGCGTCGCGGTCGGAGGCGACGGTGGTCAGCGGCGGGTCGGCGAGGGCGGCCTCGGGCACGTCGTCGAAGCCGGCCACCGCGAGGTCCTCCGGCACCCGCAGGCCGAGTTCGCGGGCGGCCCGTAGCACGCCGATCGCCTGGTCGTCGGTGGAGCAGAAGATCGCGGGCGGGCGGTCGGCCGAGCGCAGCAGCCCCAGCGCGACGTCATAGGCGCCGTAGCGGTGGAAGGGCGCGTCGATCAGGTGCGGCTCGGTGGGCAGGCCGTGGGCGTCCATGGCGCGCTGCCAGCCCTCGACGTGGTCGATGACCGGGTCACCGGGGGCCGGGGATTCGACCGGGCCGCCGAAGCAGGCCACGTACGGGTGTCCGTGTACCTCCAGCAGGTGGCGGACGATGGCCTCGGCGCCGCCCACGTCGTCGGTGACCACCGCGACATCGTCGATCGCCTCGGGACGGCGGTGCAGCAGCACCACCTTCGCCCCCTCCATCGCGGCGAACTCCTCGGCGGCCCGCTGCGAGGGTCCCTGGCTGACCAGGATCAGGCCGGAGACCCGCATACCGAGGAAGGCGCGGACGTAGTGGACCTCGCGGTCGTCCACGTAGTCGGAGTTGCCGATCAGCACGAGCTTGCCGCGCTCGGAGGCGGCGCGTTCCACCGCGTGCGCCATCTCGGCGAAGAACGGCTGGCGGGCGTCGGGGACGACCATGCCGATCAGGTTGGTACGGCGGGAGGCCATCGCCTGGGCGACGCTGTTCGGCCGGTAGCCGAGCTGCTCGATCGCGGCGAGGACCTTCTCCTTGGTCGCGGGCGCGACCGGGCGCGGCCCGTTGTTGATGACGTAGCTGACGACCGCGGTCGAGGTACCAGCCAGTCGGGCTACATCGTCGCGCGTCACTTTGGCCACGGAGGGGAGTCTACGCGTGTGGTGTCCGCCCGGGCAGTGCCACCTGGGGCTATCGGCGGGCGGGGTGCGGACGCGGCGGGGCGAATACGGACAAGCCGGGCGAGAAGCCTCGCCCGGCCGACCGGTCAGGCCTCCAGCGGCGCCGAGGAGCGCTGCGAGAGGTCCGGGCGCTCGCCCTTGTCGGGCTTCTCCGGTACGACGAAGCGGTAGCCGACGTTGCGTACGGTGCCGATCAGCTGCTCGTGCTCGACGCCCAGCTTGGCGCGCAGCCGCCGGACGTGGACGTCGACCGTCCGGGTGCCGCCGAAGTAGTCGTAGCCCCAGACCTCCTGCAGCAGCTGGGCCCGGGTGAAGACCCGGCCGGGGTGCTGCGCGAGGTACTTGATCAGCTCGAACTCCTTGAAGGTGAGGTCGAGTGCCCGGCCCTTGAGCTTGGCGGAGTAGGTGGCCTCGTCGACCGTGAGGTCGCCGGTGCGGATCTCCATCGGGCTGTCCTCGGTGGCCACGTTGAGCCGGCCCAGGGCGAGCCGCAGCCGGGCCTCGACCTCGGCGGGGCCGGCGGTGTCCAGCAGGACGTCGTCGATGCCCCACTCGGCGGTGACGGCGGCCAGGCCGCCCTCGGTGACGACCAGGATCAGCGGACAGCCGATGCCGGTCGAGCGCAGCAGCTGGCAGAGGCTGCGGATCTGCGGCAGGTCGCGCCGGCCGTCGACCAGGATGACGTCGGCGCCGGGCGTGGTCACCAGGGCGGAACCCTCGGCTGGCGCCACGCGGACGTTGTGGAGCAGCAGGCCGAGGGCCGGCAGCACCTCCGCGGACGGTTGCAGCGCATTGGTGAGGAGGAGGAGAGAACTCATACCCGGTAGTCCCCTTTCCGGGTCGTCGCGGTCGCGTCACGGCTGCCGCCACAGCCGGATGGCGCTCGTGCTGAGGAGGGGGTGGGGGCGGGCGCCCGGCAGGGACCGGAGGGTTTGCCGGCGTGCGCGGCGGAGCGGGGCGTACGACAGAGGTCCCGCAACCCCTGCTGCACCGTTTCTGCCCTGCTCATCCCGCGAACCTTCCGGTCTGTCCCCGTGTCGGGCGGCGGCCCGGCGTCGGGTTTCCGACACCCCGGCCGGCCCGGGCACGTCGTTGTGCCTCGAATGGCGGGGCGGTTCCTGCTCCGCGCCGGGGGTGGGCCGACGATTCGCACGAACGTCCGTACTGGCGTCCTGAAAGCACAAAAGGATCCGGGGGCGACTCTGCCCGGATCCCTCAGGGATCGAGGATAGCCGACCCGGTCCCGCGTCGGGAGGGTCGGAAAGCGGCGCTCCGGCTGTTCCGGGCGCGCTCCGGGTGTGCCCGGCCACCGTGCGAGCGGGCCGTCGGCGCTCGCCGGGCCAGGGCGATTGCCGGTCGCGGCGGCGGACACGCCATCATGGGACGCGCATCGACGGCACCGTGCGCGTACCTCTTTCGGGTGGTGGCGCGGCCGCCCCGGTGTGGACCCGGACCGGGGTACCGGGACGGGGCGAGGACGACGAGAAGGGGTTGCCATGGGCGCGACCACCGAGCCCGCGAGCGCCGCTCGGGTGCGCGGGACGATCCGCTACTGGGCGGCGGCGAAGTCCGAGGCCGGGCTGGCCGAGGAGCCGTACGAGGCGGCGACCCTGGCGGAGGCGCTGACGGCGGCCCGGCGGCGGCACGCCGACCGGCCGAAGCTCGTCCAGTTGCTCGGGCACTGCTCCTATCTGGTCGACGGCTCGCCCGTCGGTGGCCGTGACCACGCGACCGTCGCCCTCACCGAGGGCGGGACGGTCGAGGTGCTCCCGCCGTTCGCGGGAGGGTGAGCGGCGTGACCGACATGAGCGACGCGAACGAAGGCCGCGGCAGACGTCGGCGGCGGCCCGGCGGCCCGCAGGACGCCCAAGCGGGCGGCCTGCCGTACCCGCAGGCGCAGCACCCGTACGCCCCCCAGCAGGGGTACGCGCCGGAGCCGTACTCGCAGCAGGGGCGTGAGGCGCAGCCGTACGCCCCCGGCACGGGCCACGCGCCTGGCTACCCGCAACCGGGCGCGCCCGGGGGGCAGGCTCCGTACGGCGGTTACCCGGCGTACGAGCAGTACGGTCAGCAGCCGCACGGTCAGCAGGAGTACGGGCAGCAGTACGGCCAGCCGCAGCACGGAGAACCACAGCCCGGACAACCACAGCCCGGACAAGCGCAGTACGGCCGGCCGCAGTACGCGCAGCCGCCCGTCGGCGACGCGGCGACGACCCTGCTGCCGCCGGTCCCGCCGGTGGACGACGCGCCGACGGCGCTGATCCCGCCGGTGCCGCCCCTCGACGACGCGCCGACGGCGCTGATCCCGCCGGTGACCGCGGCGGCCCCGGGGCCTGCCCCGGGGCCGGCCCCGGTGCCCCCGCCGGCCCCGGTGCCGGTCTTCGACCCGCCGACCATGACGCTCAAGCTCCCGAAGGCCCCCGCACCTCCGGGCGCCTTCGCGGGTCAGCCCCCGGCCGGCCGGCCGGCCGCCGGGCCGCGTCACGGGGTCCCGGCGCAGTCCGTTCCCGCCCCTGCCCCCGCTTCCGCACCCGCCGCGCCCGGCGCCCGGACCGGCTCGCCGATCATCGACCCGGGTCTGCAGCCCGCGCTGATCACCGCCGGCGCGGCCGCGCTGCTGGCCGCCGGAGCGGCGCTCGGGCAGGTGGCGCTGGCCCTGGTGGTCGCGCTGCTCCAGGCGCTGACCGCGGCCGGCTGGTTCCGGCTGAACGGCATGTGGCCGGCCCGTCAGGGCATCGCCCTCGCCGCGCTGGCCGGCTTCACCGCGGACGCGGCGGTGCTGCTGGCGGACTCCGACGGCGGCGCGGCGGCCGTGGTCGGCGCCCTCGGCGGGTTCTTCCTGCTGGTCCTGGTCCTTCAGACGTTCCGGCCCTCGGACCCGAAGGAGCGGTTCTACGCGCTCACCGTGCTCGGCTCGGCCACCGTGGTGACCGTGCTCTGCACCGCGCTGCTGCTGGCCGACTGGGTGCCGGCGGCGGTCGGCGCGGTCGCGCTGGCCACCGTGCTGGCGGCGGCGCCGCTGCCCGGTCCGAAGCGGCTGGGCCCGGTGCTCGGTGTGCTGGCGGCGGTGCTGCTGGGCCTGGTGGTGGGCGCGCCGCTCGCGCTGGGCGCCCTGGCCGGCCTCGGCGCGCTGATCGGCCGCCGGGTGGCGGGGTACGACTTCCCGTCCCGGTTCGTGCACATGACGGCGGGTGTGGCGTTGCCGCTGGCGGTGGCCTCGCCGTTGATCTGGATCGCCACCCGGCTGCTGGCCGGCTGACATCCGCTGGCAGCCGTACGACGTCCCGCGCCGGAACCATGCTCCGGGGCGGGACGTCGTACGGTCGTACGAGGGCGGTCGCATCGGAGCGGCCGGCGGACACCGGACCGGAACGACGAGCAGCGGCGACGAGAACGACGACGGCGACAGGCCACGACGGGGGAGAGCGATGCGCGGTTGGCTGAAGGCGACGATCGGCCTGGTGGTGCTCTCCGGCCTGCTGGTGGGCGCCGACCGGATCGCGGTCGGGGTGGCCGAGGACGAGGCCGCCGACCAGATGGTGAAGAGCGGCCGGATGAGCCAGCGCCCGGACGTCTCGATCGCGGGCTTCCCCTTCCTGACCCAGGTGCTGTCGATGAAGCTGGACGACGTCCGGGTCTCCGCCGAGGGGCTGACCGTCGGGGACGGCGGCCACCAGGTGGCGCTGCACTCGTTCAAGGCCGAGCTGTCCGGCGTCGCGGTGAGCAGCAGTCTCTCCAGCGCGACGGTGGACAACGGCACCGGCAGCGGCCTGATCACTTATGCGGACCTGGCCCAGCTGCTGCCGCCGGCGGCCCAGATGGTGCCGAACGCGGCCCGGCTCTCGGGGGGCTCCAGCACCCGGCTGAACCTCTCCTACGGCGGGCCGGGCAAGATCAAGGCCTCGCTGGGCCCGCTCCCGATCGGCGAAGGCTCCTTGCACAGCCAGGGCAACACGGTGACGGTGGACGGCTTCCAGCTCAGTGGTGTGGCCGGAGCGGTGGCCGGTCTCACCAACCAGAAGATCGAGCCGGTGAGTTTCACCCTCGACGCGATGCCGGCCGGGCTGCACCTGGCCGGCGTGTCGCCGCAGGAGGAGGGCGTCCGGCTGACCTTCGACGGCAAGGGCGTCAAGGTCATCGGCTGACCCCTCCCGCCGCCGGCCCCTCCTCCGGCCCTCCCGCGGTCTCCGCACCGTTCCGCTCCGCGAGACGCGCTGTCCATCGTCGGCCGCGGAGCGGCGTCGTTCCCGCCCGGTGAGGGGCCCGGCACGGCCGGTGGCCGGTTCCCACCGGCCGTGAAATCCTCAAATCTCAACATTCGAAGCATCTGGTCTCACCATTCGATACGCTGATGACAGCAGGTGTCCGATGTCCCTAGCATCGTCCGCATGAAGCGACAGACGGACCTCACGAAGCGGCGGGCGGTAGACCTGTGCCGCGTGGCCGCCTGTCTGTGTCGAATGCGCTAACTCGGCGTCCTGGCAGGGCAGTTGCCGCCCGCCGCCGATTCCCCCGGTGACCTGGCCCGGTATGTGTGGCCGATCGTCGCCCCTGCACTCCGCAGACCAGCGCCCGGCCGTACCGGACACCTCTCCCCGTCCCAGTATTCGGACGGAAATTCGGACCGCCGCCACCGGGCAGCCCGCAGCATCCTGATAGCAGCACCTTCCGCCAACCGCCCCCGGATGGAGAACATCACCATGAGCCGCAGCGACGTCCTGGTCGACGCCGACTGGGTCCAGGCCCACCTGGACGACCCGAAGGTCGTGATCGTCGAGGTCGACGAGGACACCTCCGCGTACGAGAAGAACCACATCCGCAACGCCGTCCGGATCGACTGGCAGAAGGACCTGCAGGACCCGGTCCGCCGCGACTTCATCGACCAGGCCGGCTTCGAGGCGCTGCTCAGCGCCAAGGGCATCGCCAACGACGACACCGTCGTCCTGTACGGCGGCAACAACAACTGGTTCGCCTCGTACGCCTACTGGTACTTCAAGCTGTACGGCCACGGTGACGTCCGCCTGCTGGACGGCGGCCGCAAGAAGTGGGAGCTGGACTCCCGCGACCTGGTCGCCGAGGTGCCGGAGCGCGCCGCCACCGAGTACCGGGCGCAGGCCGCCGACTCCTCGATCCGCGCCTTCCGCGACGAGGTCATCGAGGCCATCGGCAACCTCAACCTGGTCGACGTCCGCTCGCCCGACGAGTTCTCCGGCAAGCTGCTCGCCCCGGCCCACCTCCCGCAGGAGCAGTCGCAGCGTCCCGGCCACGTGCCGACCGCCAGCAACATCCCGTGGGCGAAGAACGCCAACGACGACGGCACCTTCAAGAGCGACGACGAGCTCAAGGCGCTGTACGAGGCCGCGGGCGTCGACCTGGCGGTCGACACCATCGCCTACTGCCGGATCGGCGAGCGCTCCGCGCTCACCTGGTTCGTGCTGCACGAGCTGCTCGGCCAGGAGAACGTGAAGAACTACGACGGCTCCTGGACCGAGTACGGCAGCCTGGTCGGCGTGCCGATCGAGCTCGGTAACTGAGCCACCGGCTCCACGCGTAAGTCAGAAGGGAAGACCCAACATGTGCGGTGCGAAGGCCGGCGGCCCGGACCTGGCAGGAGTTGACGTGGCTAACGAGACGATCATCCAGGGTTCCGTGACCCGCGACGGCGAGCCGGTCAACGGCTACGTCCGGCTGCTCGACGAGGGCGGCGAGTTCACGGCTGAGGTGCCCACCTCGGCGACCGGCCAGTTCCGGTTCTTCGCCCGCCCGGGCAAGTGGACGCTGCGCGCGCTCGTCCCGGGCCAGACCGTGGACCGCCAGGTGGTCGCCGCCCAGGGCGTCCCGGTCGAGGTCGCGATCGCGGTCTGATCCGGCCGCGGAAAGACGGTGAGGGCCCCTGCTCCGGCAGGGGCCCTCGGCCGTACCGTGGAAGTGTGCAGGCACGCCGGCGGCATCGCTACTACTTCGCCATGATGGGCGTCTGCCTCGGGCTGTTCGTCCTGGCCTGGGGCCTGGTGCGGTTCTGGTCCGTCCCGGCCGCGATCGGTATGTGCGTCTTCGCGATGGTCATCCCACCGGCCGCCGCGGTCTTCGCCAACAAGCGGGACCCGGAGGACGACTGGTGGAACGACCCGCGCTGGGACGACCCGAAGTGGGACGACCCCGGCCACGACCGGGACCGCCCCGACCACGAGGAACGTCAGTAGACGAGCGCCTGCACGCCGTCGGCCATGATCTCGCTGACGAAGACCTGCGCGCCCGCGATCCGGACACCCTCGACGGTGTCCTTCTGCTCGATCCCGCGCCGCACCGCGCACTGGGTGCACAGGGTGACCGTGCCGGCCGCCAGGACCGACTCCAGCAGGTCCGGCAGCGGCGCCGCGTGCGGCAGCTCGAACTCGGCCGCCCGCCCGGGCAGGGCGAACCAGGAGGACTCCCCGGTGAGCCAGAGCGAGACCTCGATCCCGCTGGCGACGGCCACCGCGGCCACCGTGAAGGCCTGCGAACAGCGCTCCGGCGCGTCCGCCCCGGCGGTGACCTTGATGACGAGCTTCTTCTGGCCCGGCTTCGTGTTCGACGACATGCCGACACCCTAGGGTGTCGGCGAAATTCCGACGGGGTGGGGCTCACCGAGACCCGTCGACGACCGGCGGATAGAGTGAGCGGCAGCAAAATCCACCACACTGTCGCCGCCCTGGGAGCCCCCCGTGTCCGGTCTGGAAATCTTCTTCGACGGTCTGCTGGCCCTCATGGCCGTGCTGATCACCTGGTTCGCCATCTTCTCGGTGATGAAGCTGTACCAGGGCCAGCGCTGAGTCGACTGCCGTACGGTTGAAGCAGCCCCACACCGACGACAGCGACCAGGAACATGATCGAGATCCCCTCTGACCTCCACAAGGACGTCGTCCCGCTCGCCTTCCTCCTCGGCACCTGGGAGGGCGCGGGCGTCTACGCGCCGCTGCCCGGTGAAGAGGGCGCCGGCACCGAGAAGTGCAACTTCGGCCAGGAGATCGTCATCCGGCACGACGGCCGGCCCTTCCTGGAGTTCCGTTCCCGCACCTGGGTGCTGGACAACGAGGGCGAGAAGGTCCGCCCCCTGGAGAACGAGCACGCGTTCTGGCGCATCACCAGCAACCAGCACGGCACCGGCGGTGCCCGCGGGATCGAGATCTCCTCCGTCCGTGACGACGGCACCGTGGAGATCTGGTACGGCGAGCTGGCCGACGGCAAGCCCCAGATCGACGTCTCCACCGACGCGGTGGCCCGGATCGAGGGCTCGGCGCCGTACTCCGGCGGCAAGCGTCTGTACGGCTTCGTCAACGAGGAGCTGCTCTGGGTCGGCGAGAAGGCCGCGCCCGAGGTGCCGCTGCGCCCGTACATGTCGGCGCAGCTGAAGAAGGTGCTCAGCCCGGCCCAGCTGGTCAAGGACATCAACGACCTGCCGGACGACGGCATCGCGTTCTTCCGCTGAGCACGACTCGTCAGCGCTTGAGGTAGGGACCGGCCGCGGGCCGGTCCCTACACTTGCATCAGGACTCCCCGACCTTGGCAGGGACAGCACCGTGGCGGACACCGGAACCACCGACTGGCAGCTCTCCGGCGACTGGAAGGCCGACCTGCGCGAGCGCGGCTACCGCCTCACGCCCCAGCGGCAGCTCGTCCTGGAGGCGGTCGACGTGCTCGACCACGCCACCCCGGACGACATCCTCTGCCATGTCCGGCAGACCGCCAGCGGTGTCAACATCTCCACCGTCTACCGCACCCTGGACCTGTTGGAGGAGCTGGGCCTGGTCTCGCACGCGCACCTCGGCCACGGCGCCCCCACCTACCACCTGGCCGGCCGGCACCACCATCTGCACCTGGTCTGCCGGGACTGCCAGAAGGTCACCGAGACCGGGACCGAGATCGCCCAGCCGCTGATCGACAGCCTGCGCGCCCAGCACGGCTTCGACACCGATCTCAAGCACTTCGCCATCTTCGGCCGCTGCGCCGACTGCGCCGCCGAGCACCGGCGGGCCCAGTCGTAAGCTGGCCGGTATGAAGAGCCCGCTGCTTGCGCTGCCCGGTGCCGTCCCCGCCGAGGGAACCGACGAGGGCGTGGCCGCCCACTACGGCGACATCTTCCGCGAGCAACGCGAGCTGGCCCGGGGCACGGGCTTCGTGGACCTCTCGCACCGGGGCGTGGTCACCGTCACCGGCGCGGACCGGCTGGCCTGGCTGCACCTGCTGCTGACCCAGCACGTCAGCGCGCTGCCCGCGCAGCAGGCCACCGAGGCGCTGGTGCTCTCCCCGAACGGGCACGTCGAGCACGCCCTCTACCTGGTCGACGACGGAACCACCACCTGGGCGCACGTCGAGCCGGGCACCCAGCGGGAGCTGGTCGGCTACCTGGAGAGCATGAAGTTCTTCTACCGGGTGGAGGTCGCCGACGCGACCGCCGACTACGCGGTGGTCCATCTGCCGGCCGGTTCCACCGCCTCCGCCGAGGGCGCCGCCGCGGTGCGCGAACTGCCGTACGGGCGGGACCTCTTCCTGCCGCGCGCCGAGCTGGAGACGCTGGTCGAGGGGTACGGACCGGCGGCCGGGATCTGGGCGTACGAGGCGCTGCGGATCGAGGGCCACCGGCCGCGGCTCGGCTTCGAGACCGACCACCGGACCATCCCGCACGAGGTGGACTGGCTGACCACCGCCGTCCATCTGCAGAAGGGCTGCTACCGGGGGCAGGAGACGGTCGCCCGGGTGCACAACCTGGGCCGGCCGCCGCGCCGGCTGGTCTTCCTGCACCTGGACGGCACCGAGGAGACGCTGCCCCCGCACGGGACGCCGGTGCATCTCGCCTCGGACCCGGACGGGCGGGCGCTGGGCTTCGTCACGTCCTCGGCGCGCCACTACGAGCTGGGGCCGATCGCGCTGGCCATCGTCAAGCGGAACGTCCCGGTGGACGCCGTCCTGCTGGCCGGGACGGTCCCGGGCACGCAGGACGTGATCGTCCCGCAGTAGCGCTCGGACCCGGGCAGCGGGGCTCAGACCTCGACGAGGACGGTGAAGGGGCCGTCGTTCACCAGCGCCACCCGCATGTCGGCGCCGAAGCGGCCGGTCTCGACCTTGGCGCCGAGCGCGCGCAGCTGGGCGACCACCTCGTCCACCAGCGGTTCGGCGACCGGGCCGGGGGCGGCGGCGTTCCAGGTGGGGCGGCGGCCCTTGCGGGCGTCCCCGTAGAGGGTGAACTGGCTGATCACCAGCAGCGGGGCGGCCAGGTCGGAACAGGACCGCTCGACCCCGTCGGAGTCGGCCTCCAGCAGCCGCAGGGTCCAGAGCTTGCGGGCCAGCTGGGCCGCCTTGGCGGGGGTGTCGTCATGGGTGACGCCGACCAGGACGCAGAGCCCGGGTCCGTCGATCGCGCCGACACTCTCGCCGGCCACCGTCACCCTGGCCTCGGTCACTCGCTGCACCACTGCTCGCATGCGGCCATTGTGCCGGAGGCGGGTGGTTCGTTTGAGGGCGCACTCCACTATGTGCACGCCGGGCAGTGTGCGCCTGCGCCACGAAGGGCGCCACTCTTGCTGCGGAAAGCCCCGGTCATATCAGCCACCCCGGTTCGCCAGGGGGCCGTTCGGGTGCACAGGCGGTGCACCGGCGCCGGGCGGGGTGGCACGCTGGTGGACCGTACAAGGGGTCCGGGGCGTCAAGGTCCGCCGCGCCGGGCCCGGTTCGGTCGGGAGGCCGGACCGCTGGGTCAGGCGTTCCGGCGGTGCCGTCCCCGAGGGGTGGCACCGGCCGGGGGCGGGAACCTTCGGGGGTGTCCGGGCGTGCTGTCCGTCGGGCGGGGAGCAACAGCCCGCCGGGGGGACGGGACCGGACCGGCGGCAGGCGACGGGGTGCCGCGAGCGGGCGGGATCGGGACGACGGCAGGTGGTTGGTTGATGGACGCGAGCAGCGCGGCGCAGCAGCGGTCCGGGCGGGTGCCCGAGGGCCCGGAGCCGGCGGCGGCGCCCGATCTGGAGCGGCTGGGCCTGGACCGGTTGCGGACCCTGCGCCGGGAGACCCTGGAGCAGGAGGCCGACCTGTCCTATCTGCGGCGGCTGCTGCACGGGCGGATGGACATCCTGCGGGCCGAGCTCGACCGGCGGCCGGACGACGGCCCGGTCCGGGAACCGGCGGCGGGCGAGGAGCCGGCCGGGGCCCTGCTGGACCGGCTGCCGGCCATCCTCACGGACGCGCCGTCCACGGTGCGCCGCTCCGCCCGGCACGTCACCTTCGGGCCGCCGCGCGGCGAGCAGTCCCAGCTGGAGGCGGACACCCTGATGGGCGATGTCCAGCTGGCCGATCTGGCCGCGCACCCGGCCGAGGAACTGCTGGCGGCGCTGGAGCGGCTGCGCGCGCACGAGCGCGAGGTGTCCGGGCGGCGGCAGCTGCTGCTGCGGACGGCGGACGGCTGCAGCGCGGAGATCACCCGCAGGTACCGTGATGGGGAAGCACGGGTCGACGACCTGCTCCTGGGTGGCCCGCTCTGACCGGGTGAGGCGCCCTGGGCGGGAGCGGTGCCCGGCTCGCCCCCGGCCCACCCTCGCCCCCGGAAGGCATCCGCCATGTCCCAGTCCGCCGCCCTGCCCGTTCTCGCCGAGGTCATCCGCTCGGGCTTCACCGAAGGGGGGCACCGCGGCTCCCTGGTGCTGCTCGCCGCCGACGGTTCGGTCGAGTTCGCGCTGGGCGACCCCGATGCGCCGGTCTTCCCGCGCTCGACCGCCAAGCCGTTCCAGGCGGTGGCCACCCTGCGGGCCGGCCTGGCGATCGGGGGCGAGTTGCTGGCACTGGCGGCTTCCAGCCACTCCGCAGAAACGTTTCACCTCGACGGCGTACGGCGGATCCTGGCCGGCGCCGGGCTGGACGAGACCGCCCTGCGGACCCCGGCGGACCTGCCGCTGGACGAGACCGAGGCCGAACTCCTCCTGCGGGCCGGCGCCGGGCGGGCACCGATCCTGATGGACTGCTCGGGCAAGCACGCCGGCTGGCTGGCCGCCTGCGTCGCCAACGGCTGGTCCACCGGGAGCTACCTCGACCCGGCGCACCCTCTCCAGCTGCTCGCCCGCGAGGCGCTGGAGGAGGCCACCGGTGAGCCGGCCGGGCACCTCGGGGTGGACGGCTGCGGCGCGCCTCTGCTGGCCGTCAGCCTGACCGGCCTGGCCCGCGGCTACCGCGGCCTCCTGCTGGCGGAGCCCGGCACTCCGGAGCGCCGGGTGGCCGACGCGATGCGCGCGCACCCCGAGTACGTGGCGGGCACCCGCCGGGCCGACACCTGGCTGATGCGGGCGGTCCCGGGCCTGCTGTCCAAGATGGGCGCCGAGGCCGTGCAGGTCGTGGCGCTGCCGGACGGCCGGGCACTCGCCTTCAAGATCGAGGACGGCGCGGAGCGGGCCCGCGGGCCGGTCCTGGCGGCCGCGCTGCGCCGGCTCGGTGTGACGACGGCGGACGACACCCTCGACCGGATCGGCGCGGCCCCGCTGCTCGGCGGCGGGGTGCCGGTGGGCCTGATCAGGGCGGCGTTCTAGGCCCGGGAGAGGGCGGGCAGAGGACGGGGAGCGGCGGGGTCCGGTCGGCTTAGACGCCTCCGGACGGCGGTCGGCGTGCGGGCGGACCCCCCTCGGTGCACGGTGGACCGGGGGCCGTCACACAGCTGAGGGAGTCCGTCATGAGCGAGCACGTGTACCGGGTGACCGAGATCGTCGGGTCCTCGACCGAGAGCGTCGACGACGCGATCCGCAAGGGCGTCGAGCGGGCGTCCCGGACGCTGCGCAACCTCGACTGGTTCGAGGTGACGCAGATCCGGGGCCACCTCGCGGACGGCCGGATCAAGCACTACCAGGTCGGTCTGAAGGTCGGTTTCCGGCTGGACGACGAGGGCTGACCGCGCCCCCGCACCGGGTGGTCAGCGGTCCCGCTCCGGCAGCACCAGCGGGACGCCGGTGCGCGGGTGCGGCAGCACCTCGACCGGGTGGCCGTACACCTCGCTGAGCAGCGGCGCGCGCAGCACCTCGGCCACCGGCCCGTCCGCGACCGTGGCACCGGCGGTCAGCAGCACCACCCGGTCCGCGTAGGCCGCCGCCAGTGAGAGGTCGTGCAGCACCACGACCACGCCGTCCCCGGCGGCGGCCCGCGCCCGGGCCACCCCCAGCACCAGCTCCTGGTGGCGCAGGTCGAGGGCGGCGGTCGGCTCGTCCAGGAGCAGCAGTGGGGCGCGCTGCGCCAGGACCCGGGCGAGCGCCACCCGGGCCCGTTCGCCGCCGGAGAGCGCGGTGAACGGGCGCTCGGCGAAGGCGGTGGACTCGGTGGCGGCCATCGCCTCGGCGATCACCGGTTCGTCCTCGGCGGCGGCCGCCGTACCGGACCAGGGGGCGCGGCCCATCCGGACCACCTCGCCGGCCGGGAACGGGAAGGACAGCGCGGCGGACTGCGGCAGCAGCGCCCGGTGCCGGGCGAGTTCGGCGGTGCCGTACCCGGCCAGCGGGCGGCCGTGCAGCCGGACCTCGCCCGCGGTCGGCGGGAGGTCCCCGGCGAGGACGGAGAGCAGGGTGGACTTGCCGGCGCCGTTCGGGCCGAGCAGCGCCAGCACCTCGCCCGCCGCGACCCGGACCGAGGCGCCGGCCAGCAGTTCGCGCCCGCCGACGGTCAGCCGGACGGCGTCGGCGGTGAGCAGTTCGTCCCCGGGCAGCGGGCGTCGGGGTACCGACCGGTCGGTGCGCAGTCTCATGCCCAGCCTCCCTGCTTGGTCCTGGTCCGGCGCAGCAGCCAGAAGAAGAACGGGCTGCCGATCAGCGCGGTGAGCACGCCGAGCGGCAGTTCGGCGGGCTCGGCGAGGGTGCGGGCGGCGAGGTCGCCCGCGACCAGCACCAGGGCGCCGCCGAGGGCGGAGGCGGGCAGCAGGAAGCGGTGGCCCGGGCCGGCCGCCATCCGCAGCAGGTGCGGGACGACCAGCCCGACGAAGCCGATGATGCCGCTGACGGCGACGGCGGCGGCGGTCAGCAGCGCGACGACGGTGATCAGCACCAGCCGCATCCGCTCGACGTCCACCCCGAGGTGGCGGGCCGGGCGTTCGCCGAGCGCCAGCAGGTCCAGCTTCCGCGCGTGGAGCGGTGCCACGGCGAGGCCGACGGCGGCGAACGGGAGGACGGCGAGCACCTTGCCCCAGGTGGCCTGGGAGAGCGAGCCGAGCTGCCAGAAGGTGACCTGGCTGATCGCCGCGGAGTCGGCGGTGAACAGGAAGATGCCGATCAGGGCGCCGCAGAAGGCGTTGACGGCGGCCCCGGTGAGGATCAGCGTGACCACCTCGGTGCGGCCGCCGGAGCGGGACATCGCGTACACCGCGAAGACCGTGACCAGGCCGCCGGCGAAGGCGAAGACGGTCACCGTCCAGTTGCCGAGGGCGTCCAGGCCGAGCACGATGCAGGCCACCGCGCCGACCGCGCCGCCGGAGGAGACGCCGATCACGGCCGGCTCGGCGAGCGGATTGCCGAACACGCCCTGCATCAGCGCGCCCGCGCAGCCCAGCGAGCCGCCGACCAGCAGGGCCAGCACCACCCGGGGGAGGCGGACGTTCCAGAGCACCGACTCGGGGACGCGGTCCAGCGCGTGCCCGCCGAGGCCGAGCCGGTGGGCGAAGGAGGCGAGGATGTCGCCGAGCGGGATCCGGTAGGCGCCGATGCCGGCCGCGAGCAGGGCGCAGAGCACCAGGGCGGCGGCGAGCGCGGTGGTGATCAGGGCGGTGCGGCTGCGGGCCCTGGGCGGCGGGACGGGCTTCTCCCGTACGGCGGTGCTCACTTGGCGGCCGTCGGGTAGAGCTGCTCGGCGATCTCGCGCAGCACCTGCGGGGTGCGCGGGCCGTAGCTGAGCAGCTGGCCGTCCTCGATCGAGACGATCCGGCGGTCCAGCCCGGCCGGGGTCTGGGCGACACCGGGCAGCTTGAGCAGGCCGTCGACGCCGCCGACCGAGTCCAGGCCCTTGCTCATCACCAGGATCGCGTCGGGCGCGGCCTTGACCAGGGCCTCGCTGGTGAGCGGGGTGAAGTCGCCGGTGAGCCCGGCGGCCTGGCCCGCGTCCTCGCCGCCGACGGCCTCGATCAGCGAGGTGGCGCCGGAGGCGGGGCCGCCCAGCAGGAAGACGGAGGCGCTGCCGCGCAGGTAGAGGAAGGCGACCCTGGGACGGCGGTCGGCGCCGGGGAGCGCGGCCCTGGCCTCGGTGATCCGCTGCTCGGTGCGCTCCTTCAGCTGCCGTCCCGCGTCCGGGACGCCGAGGGCGGCCGCGACGGTGTCGATCCGGGGGCCGACGTCGGCGAGCCGCTTGGCGTCGTCCAGGACGATCAGCGGGACGCCGGCCGCCCGGATCTGCGCGATGGCCTCGGCCGGGCCGGTGGAGCGGTCGGCGAGGACGACGGTGGGGTGCAGCGAGAGCACGCCCTCGGCGGAGACGTCGTGGGCCTGGGTGATCACCGGCAGCGCGGAGGCCTGCTGGAAGGTGGTGGAGACGTCCCGGGCGACCACCTTGGGGCCGAGGCCGAGGCTGAACACGATCTCGGCGAGGCTGCCGTTCAGCGGGATGATCCGGTCGGCGCTGGTGACGGTGACCGATCGGCCGTCGGCGGAGGCGGCGGTGGCCGGCAGCTGCGGGGCGGGCTCGGCGGGCAGCGGCTCGACCGCGTCCGGGGCGCGCGAGGTGCCGGCCGAGCCGGCCGCTCCGGTGGCGCCGGTGGCCGCGCCGCAGGCGGTCAGGGCGAGCAGCAGGCCGAGGGCGAGCAGCAGGAGGGCGGGCCCGCGGGTGGCCCGGGTTCGGATCGTGCTGCTCAACATGCGGCCCTTCACTGGGAGTTGTCACCACCGGCGGCCGGGTGCGAGGGGCGGCAGGGGGACTCTTGACTCATATATTAGGTTAGCCTTACCTCAGTTTCGCAAGGGGGTCGGCGTCGTGCCGACCCCTTCCCCCGTTGTGTCCCCTGTCGTGCCGAGGAGTGATCCCCCGTGCCTCTGCCCAGACGGCTCCGTCGCCTGGCCGCCTCCCTGGTGGCCGCTCTGGCAGCCCTCCTCACCGCGGCGCTGCTGCCCTTCCAGGCGGCCGCCGCCGAGGGGAAGGTCTCCGGCGGGAGACTGGACTGGGGGATCAAACAGTCCTTCCTGACGTACGTCACCGGGCCCATCGCCAAGGGGAGTTGGGGGCTGACCGGAGGCGCGGCCACGGTCGGTGGCAGCACCTTCCGGTTCCACTCCGCCACCGGCACGTACGACCCGGCGAGCGGGGCGCTGAGCGCCGGGTTCTCCGGCGGCGTCCGGTTCACCGGGCACCAGGAGAACGGCGTCAACGCGCTCGACCTGAGCGTCGGACGGATCACCTTCCGGGCCGTCCAGGGCGGCGCGGCCGGGCTCTACGCGGACGTCAGCAGCAAGTCCAGGGAGACCGGACAGGTCAGCAGCGCCAGTCAGGCGAAACTGGCCGATCTCTCGCTGGCCGGCGTCGATCTGCGCGGCGCGGCCGGGACCCTGACGCTCAGCAATGTGCCCGCGACGCTGACCGACGCCGGGGCCAAGGCCTTCGGCAGCTTCTACACCGCCGGGACGGCGCTGGACCCGGTCACGCTCTCGGTCAACCTGCCCGCGACGCAGCCCGCCGCGACGCAGCCCACCACCGCGCGGGGCACGCCCTCCCCGGCCGCCACCACGCCGCCGGCCACCACGCCGGCCGCCGAGCCGCCGACCGCGCAGCCGACGACCGGTCAGCCGTCGAGCGCCGCCCCGCAGGCCCCTGCCCGCACCGAGTTCGCCAACGGCGCGCTCGACTGGGGCGTACGGCGGACCTTCCGCGACTACGTCACGGGTTCGATCGCCAAGGGCCGCTGGGAGCTCGGCGGCGGCGCGGCGGACGGCGGCGCGTTCTACCGCTGGACCCCGGCCAGGGGTGGCTACGACGCCGCCACCGGAGAGCTCACCGCCGCCTTCTCCGGCAGCGTCCGCTTCACCGGGATGCGGAGCGGCGACGGCTACGGGCTGGATCTCACCCTCGCCAACCCGGGGGTGACGGTGGCCGGCGGCCGGGGCCGGCTGGTCGCGGACATCTCCGGCCGGACGCCGGACGGCGGCTCGCAGCAGCTCACCGGCGTGAGGCTGGCCGTCTTCGACGCGGCCGGCCTCACGCCCGAGGGCGGTCTGCTGAAGGCCGTCGAGCTGCCGCTGAAGCTCACCGAGGAGGGGGCCAAGGCGTTCGGCAACCTCTACCCGGCGGGCACCGACATGGACCCGCTGAGCTTCGCGGTCGCCCTCGACCCGGCCGCCGCCCTGCCCCCGCTGCCCGACATCGGCAGCGCCCCGGCCGCCACCGCGACGCCCTCCGCCGCGCCGGTCGCCTCCTCCGCTTCCTCCTCGGGCGGTGTCCCGGTGGTGGCGGTGGCCGGCGGCCTGCTGGTGGCGGCGCTCGCCGCGGCCGGCGGCGTGCTCGCCCGGCGCCGGAGCCGCCGGTCCGCCCCCGGCGACGCGTCCTGACCCGGCCCCGCCCCGGTCTGACGCCGCACCACCTTCCCCCGCCCACCGAACGGAGTACCACCATGTCCCGCAGCACCGCCCAGCGGCCGGGCCGCCGCAACCGCACCCGCCTCGCCGCCCTCGCGGCCGCCACCGCCGGCCTCGGCCTGACCGCCTTCGGCGCCCCCGCGCTGGCCCTCGCCGCAGGCGGCCCCGGCAGCGTCACGTACGACACCGGCGGGCTGGACTGGGGGGTGAAGGCCAGCTTCCGTAGCTACGTCACCGGGCCGATCGGCCAGGGTGGTGTGGAGCTGACCGGGGGCGCCACCACCAACGCCGACGGCAGCTTCCACTTCGGCCTGGCGAGCGCCACGTACGACCTGTCCACGCACGTCCTCAGCTCGGCCTTCACCGGTGGCGTCCGGTTCAGCGCCCACCACGGCGCGCTGGACGTGGCGCTGAGCGACCTGAGGATCAGCACCTCGGGGACGGCCGGCACGCTCACCGCCGACACCGCGTCCAAGGAGACGGCCGGCGCCGAGATCACCCGACGGGACGACGTGCCGCTGGCGACGTTCACCGTCGGCCGGGACACCACCACCGGCGTGCCTACGGCGGCCAAGCTCACCGAGGAGGGCGCCAGGGCGTTCGCGGGCTTCTACCAGGCCGGCGCGGACCTCGACCCGTTGTCGCTGCTGCTGAAGCAGAGCCCGGCCACGCCCTCGCCGACCGCCACGCCGTCCGCCACGCCGTCCGCGACCCAGTCGCCGAGCCCCACCCGGTCGCCGTCCGCCACGGGTACCCCGGCGCCGACCGGTTCGCCGTCCGCGACCGGCACCCCGTCGCCGACCGCCTCCGCCACCACGACCGGTACTCCTTCGCCGACCGGCTCGCCGTCGGCGAGCGCGACGGGCACCGGTACCCCCTCGCCGACGGGTACGCCGTCCGCCACCGGCACCCCCTCGGCCACCACCGCGCCGAGCGGCAACGGCGAACTCGCCATCGTCAACGGCACCCTGGACTGGTCGGTCAAGGCGAGCTTCCGCAAGTACCTGGAGAGCCCGGTCGCCAACGGCAAGGTCGAGTTCGGCGGCGGCGCGGCCGACTACCGCTTCGCCGGCGCCACCGGCACGTACGACACCGCGACCCACTCGGTGGCGGCCGGCTTCAACGGCTCGGTCCGTTTCCTCGGCCACCCGGAGAACGGCGGCTACAAGCTGGACACCACCATCTCCAAGCCGGGCCTGACGATCGACCGGGACGGCGCGTACCTGACCGCCGACGTCAACGCCAAGTCCATGGACGGGAAGAGCACCTCGCTCTCCGCCGCCAGGATCGCCAAGCTGGACCTCTCGAAGGCCGACCTCGCCCCGGTCGACGGCGTGGTGACGCTCTCCGCGGTGCCCGCCACGCTGACCGCCGAGGGCGTGCCCGCGTTCGCCAACTACCAGGCGGGCGAGGCGCTGGACCCGGTCTCGGTCTCGCTGGCCTTCGACCGGAACGCCCAGCTGCCGACCACCCCGCCGGCCGGTGGCACGACCGGTGGCACGGCGGGTGGCACGACCGGCGGTGCCGACTCCGGTACGGGCGGCGCGGGTACGGCCGGTGGTGCCACGCTGACCACCGGCGGCGCCGGCCTCGGCGGTGGCGGCCTGCTGGCCTCCACCGGCTCCGGCACCCCCGTGGTGCCGCTGCTGGCCACCGCCGCCGGACTGCTGCTGGTCGGCGGCGGCGCCACCGTCCTGGTCCGCCGCCGCGGCGCGCAGGCCTGACGGACCCCCGCCCGAAGCGGCCCGCCCACGAAACGGCCCCGGCGAGCGGTTGCTCGCCGGGGCCCACGTGTGCGGGGAGAAACGTTTATGCACTCAGCGGGTAGCGCGCGTCCAGGTCGCGGAAGACCGCGCCGTTGAGCACGAAGGCGCGCTTGCACTCGTCGACCACCCGGCGGCGCTCGATGTCGTCCAGCGCCAGGCCGGCGGCGTCCAGCCTGGCCCGGTACTCGCGCTTGAAGGCGGCCGGGTTGTCGACCTCCTCGAAGACGTAGAACCGCACGCCGTCGCCCTTGCGCTCGAAGCCCCAGGTCTTCTCGGCTATGCCGCGGATGATCTGACCGCCGGACAGGTCGCCGAGGTAGCGGGTGTAGTGGTGCGCGATGTACCCGGCCGGCCACTCGGCCGCCAGCTCCTCCACCCGGGCGACGTACGCGGCGGTGGCGGGCAGCGGCGCCAGCCCCGCGCGCCAGTCGGCTCCGCGCAGGTGCTCCAGATCGCGCTCGATGGCGGCGGTGCGCAGCAGCGCGCGGTCGATGAACGGTCCGGCCACCGGATGGTCCGCAAGCTCGGCGGTCCGGCCCTCCAGCGCGCGGTAGACGTACCAGAGCTGGCTCGTGAGGTCGGCGTAGGCGTCGATCCCGAGCCGTCCGCCGAGCAGGTGGCTCATGAACGAGGACTGTTCCGCGGTCTCGTGTTCCTCGCTGCTGGCGGTGCGGAGCACGGTGGAGAACGGAGCGGGCTGCTCGGGCGTGGGCATGCGGGCCTCCAGGGGATCGGGATCACCCCCGATTGTTATGGTTAGCCTAACCTAAGTCAACGTCATGCCGACAGGTTGTCGGTAAACCCGGACCATAGTCCCGGCCCCGGACACGGCGAAGGCCGGGGCCCGCGGATCGCTCCGCAAACCCCGGCCTCCGACTGCCTCGACCTGCCTCGAACGGCCCTGGACGAACGAGATCGGTACGACGGCTCAGTGACCGCCGGACTCCGCCAGACGCTTGATCGAGGCGGTGACCTCGGCCTCGGCCTCGGCGCGGCCGACCCAGTTGGCGCCCTCGACCGACTTGCCCGGCTCCAGGTCCTTGTAGACCTCGAAGAAGTGCTGGATCTCCAGGCGGTCGAACTCCGACACGTGGTGGATGTCGCGCAGGTGCTCCCAGCGCGGGTCGGTCGCCGGGACGCACAGCAGCTTGTCGTCGCCGCCGGCCTCGTCCGTCATCTGGAACATGCCGATGGCGCGGCACTTGATGAGGCAACCGGGGAAGGTCGGCTCGTCCAGGATGACCAGCGCGTCCAGCGGGTCGCCGTCCTCGCCGAGCGTGCCCTCGACGTAGCCGTAGTCGGCCGGGTAGCGGGTCGAGGTGAAGAGCATCCGGTCAAGCCGCAGACGACCGGACTCGTGGTCGACCTCGTACTTGTTGCGGGAGCCCTTCGGGATTTCGATAAGGACGTCGAACTCCAACGGTTCCTCCAAGGTAGGGACTGACAGAATCCAAGTGTCTCCTACGGGAGTGAGTGCTCGGGAAAGGGGCCGTCGGTGAGAGCTGGGGTCGGGGCGGGGCATCGCCGCCGGGGAACGGCCGCAGGGCTGTTCGGAGCGGCGGTGCTGGTCGCCGGTACGGTCCTGACCTCGGGTGGTGCGTACGCGCAGCCGTCCCCCTCGCCCGGCGGGCACACCGCCGGGCACGGCGAGGGCGACGAGCGGTCCCCCGTCCCGTCCGGCTCCGCGGCCCCGTCCGCCGCCGGCCGCCCGGCGCCCGCCGCGACGGGCGTCCTGACCGCCGCCGAGGCCGGTCCGACGGCCGGGGTGCCGACCCTCCAGGGCCTCCAGCAGGCGCTCGCCGGCGCGCTCGGCGACAAGAGCCTCGGCACCGTCACCTTCGCCGTCGCGGACGCGGCCGGCGGCCGGCTCCTGTACGGCTCCGGGGCGGACACGCCCGCCACCCCCGCCTCCACCACCAAACTGGCGACCACGGTGGCCGCGCTCTCGCTGATCCCGGCGGACACCCGGCTGAGCACCCGGGTCGTCAAGGGAACGGACCCGGACCGGATCACCCTCGTGGGTGGCGGGGACCCGACGCTCACCGCGCTGCCCGCCGACCAGGTGCAGATCGGCGGGCTCCCGGCCGACGCCGACACCGCGCCGGCCTCGCTGGACGCACTGGCGCGCCAGACCGCCGCCGCCCTGAGGGCCGTCGGCACCACCACGGTCAGGCTGGACTACGACCTCTCGCTCTACTCCGGCAACCCGCAGCACAAGAACCACGACGCGGCGAACATCGCCCTGGTCACCCCGCTGATGATCGACGAGGGCAGGGTCGACCCGAAGAGCCGCGAGGAGGCGCCGGCCCGGGTGGCCGACCCGGCCGCCCAGGCGGCCGACGCCTTCGCCGCCCTGCTCAAGGCCCAGGGCATCACCGTCGACGGCAAGGCCAGGCCGTCCGCCGCCCCGGCGCCCGCCGCCGCACCGGTCCTCGGCCGGGTGGACTCGCCGACCGTCGCCCGGCTCGTCGAGCGGCTGCTGACCACCTCGGACAACACCCTCGCCGAGGCGATCGCCCGTCAGGCCGCGCTGGCCGCAGGCCAACCGGCCAGCTTCGAGGGCGCCGCCACCGCCGTCACCCAGGAGCTCGCCCGGCTCGGCGTGCCGACGGCCGGAGTGGTGCTCAACGACGGCAGCGGGCTGCACCCCGACAACGCGATCCCGCCGGCCGTCCTGGTCCACCTGCTCGCGCTGGCCGCCTCGGACCAGCACCCGAAGCTGCGCCCGGTGCTGACCGGCCTGCCGATCGCCGGTTTCACCGGCACCCTCGGCAAGCGCTTCGGCGTCAACTCCGGTGCGGCGGAGGCGGCCGGTCTGGTCCGCGCCAAGACCGGCAGCCTGAGCGGCGTCAACACGCTGGCCGGGACGGTGGTGGACGCCGACGGCCGGCTGCTCTCCTTCGCCGTGATGACGAGGACCGCCGCCCCCGCCGACACCGCCCGCGCGGCCATGGACCGCATCGTCGCCCGGCTGGCCGCCTGCGGCTGCCACTGACCCGGACGCACCGGAGCGGTCCACTCCCCAGGACGTCGGCGCCTGTGGCTCCCCCCGACGGACGGGAGCACGTACGGTGAGGGCATGACGAGCGCGAGCGGCGGTGCTGACATGGTCGACTGGAATCTCGCGGTCGCAACCGCGACCAGGCTGGTACGGCCGGGGCCGGAGGTGAGCCGCGCCGAAGCGGCGGCCGTGGTGGCGGAGCTGCGCCGGCACGCCCTGGAGGCCGAGGAGCACGTCCGGGGGTTCACCGGGATGCGCTCCAGCAGTCTCACCGAGGCGGCCGCGACCCCGGTGCTGATCGTGGACCGCCCCGGCTGGGTGCGGGCCAACGTGGCGGGCTTCCGCACCATCGTCCAGCCCCTGGTGGAGAAGCTCCAGGCCCGCCGGGCGGGCAGCACCACGGCGGGCGTCCTCGGCACGGTGGGGGAGAAGGCCACCGGCATCGAGGTCGGCGCCCTGCTGGCCTTCCTCTCCACCAAGGTGCTCGGGCAGTACGAGACCTTCGCCCCGGCGGAGCCCTCGCTGGAGGCGCCGGACAGCCCGGCCGCGCTGTTCGACAAGCCCCGGCTCGGCCCCGAGGACCCGGGCCCGGGCCGGCTGCTGCTGGTGGCCCCGAACATCGTGCACGTCGAGCGCGAGCTGGACGTCGACCCGTCGGACTTCCGGCTCTGGGTCTGCCTGCACGAGGAGACCCACCGCACCCAGTTCACCGCCGTCCCGTGGCTGCGCGACCACATCCAGTCCGAGGTGCAGTCCTTCCTGGCCGAGACGGACGTCGACCCGGGCGCGCTGCTGGACCGCCTGCGGGACGCGGCCGGTTCGCTCGGCGGCGGCCTGCCGGGTCTGGCCGGCCGCGGCGACGGCTCGGCGTCCACCGGTCTGCTGGAGGTCGTCCAGTCGCCCGCGCAGCGCGAGATCCTGGGCCGGCTGACGGCCGTGATGTCGCTGCTGGAGGGCCACGCCGACGTGGTGATGGACGGCGTCGGCCCGGCCGTGGTGCCGAGCGTGGCGGAGATCCGGGAGAAGTTCCAGCAGCGCCGGGACCGCGGCGCCAACCGCCTCGACCTGGTGCTCCGCCGACTGCTCGGCATGGACGCCAAGCTCCGTCAGTACCAGGACGGCGCGGTCTTCGTGCGCGGTGTGGTCGAGCGGGTCGGCATGGACGGCTTCAACCGGGTCTGGACCTCGCCGAACACCCTGCCGACCAAGGACGAGATCCACGACCCGGCCGCCTGGGTCGCCCGCGTCGCCCACTGATCCGACCAGCCGACCAGCCGCCGATCACGCGAGCTGCTGATCAGATTGGCCACCGAAGGGTGGCCGACGGCGGTCAAACCCGTTCGTACGAGTGGTCCAATCGTGCAGATGGCGGGTGAAGATACGTTTTTCCATTCACCCGTACGTGGGACGGTGGTCGTACTGGTGGCGCGGGTGGCGTAGCGGGTCGCTCCTTTCTGCCACCATCTGTGAGCGCCCGGTAACGAGGCGCTTACGGAGGGTGCGGTTCCCGCCGCGCCCGCCGCCGTCCTGTCCCCTCCGCCGAGGAGTCGTCCGCCGTGGGCCCACACCCCGCCGTCGCAGCGATACGCCTGGCCGTACGCCGCACGCTCACCGACCTCGCCGCCGAGGCCGGCACCACCTTCACCGCCCCGGTCCGGGAGCCGCGCGAGCGTTCGAGCGGAGCGCCGCTGGTCGGCGCCGCCGTCGGGACCACCCTGATCGGCAACGCCCACCGCCACCCCTCCGGGCTGCCGCGCACCCCGGCCGCTCCCGGCTCGCCGCTGGTCCTGGTCGCCGTCAGCGGGGGCGCGGACTCCATGGCCCTGGCCATCGCCGCCGCCTTCGAAGCCCCCAAGATCGGCCTGCGGGTCGGTGCCGTCACCGTCGACCACGGCCTCCAGGACGGCTCCGCCGACCGCGCCGCCCAGGTCGCCGACCGGCTGCGCTCGCTCGGGCTCGACCCGGTCGAGGCGGTCCCGGTCCGGGTCGGCCGGGCCGGCGGACCGGAGGCCGCGGCCCGGGACGCCCGCTACGCGGCCCTGGACGAGGCCGCCGAGCGCCACGGCGCGGTCGCCGTCCTGCTCGGCCACACCCGCGACGACCAGGCGGAGACGGTGCTGCTGGGCCTCGCCCGGGGTTCGGGCTCCCGTTCGCTGGCCGGGATGCCCGCCCAGAAGGGCCGCTACCGCCGCCCGCTGCTGGAGCTGGACCGGGCCGCCACCCGGCAGGCCTGCTCCGCCCAGTCGATCCCGGTCTGGGACGACCCGCACAACTGTGACCCGGCGTACACCCGCTCCCGGGTGCGCCACGAGGTGCTGCCGGTCCTGGAGAAGCATCTCGGCGGCGGCGTGGTGGAGGCGCTGGCCCGCACCGCCCGGCTGTTCCGCGACGACGCCGACGCCCTGGACCAGTGGGCCGCGCTGGCCGAGCGCGATCTCCGGTCCGGCGAGGGCGCCCTGGAGGTCGTGAAGCTGGCCGAACTGCCGCCCGCGGTGCGCCGCCGGGTCCTGCGCAGGGCCGCACTGCGGGCGGGCTGCCCGGCCGGGGACCTCTTCGCGCGGCACCTCGAAACGATCGACCTGCTGGTCACCGGATGGCGCGGTCAGGGGCCGCTGCACCTACCCGGGGGCGTCGAGGCCACCCGCAGGTGTGGCACGCTGGTCTTTCGGCGACAGGGCGACTGACGGGCAGGCATGCTCCCGGGGCGCCGGGCCGCCGGCCACACAGACCCCGAACGTTTGAGGACGTATCCCCGGTGGATCAGAACGACATGGGCGCTGACCTCGCGAAGGTGCTCATCAGCAAGGACGAGATCGACGCCAAGCTCCTGGAGCTGGCCGAGCGCATCGACCGGGATTACGCAGGCAAGGATCTGTTGATCGTCGGTGTCCTCAAGGGGGCCGTGATGGTCATGGCGGACCTCGCCCGCACCCTGCACTCGCAGGTGACCATGGACTGGATGGCGGTCTCCTCGTACGGCATGGGCACCAAGTCCTCCGGTGTGGTGCGGATCCTCAAGGACCTCGACACCGACATCGCCGGCCGGGACGTCCTGATCGTCGAGGACATCATCGACTCCGGGCTGACGCTGTCCTGGCTGCTGGGCAACCTGGGCTCGCGCGGCCCGGCCTCGCTGGAGGTCTGTGCCCTGCTGCGCAAGCCCGACGCCGCCAAGGTCGAGATCGACGTCAAGTACGTCGGTTTCGACATCCCCAACGAGTTCGTGGTCGGCTATGGCCTGGACTACGCCGAGAAGCTGCGCAACCTCCCGTTCATCGGCACCCTCGCCCCGCACGTCTACGGCGGCTGAGAGCTCCGTTCGGGCTACGGGCGGGAACAGTACGCCGTTCCCGCCCGTTGAGTCGGGGGACAAAGAAATACGTCGTGTCGCTGTGCTCCCGCCACGGGCGGGTCGGACTGCGGTACGGTCCAATAAAACCGCTCTTCACATGAGCACAGACCGGATGCGCCGGCGGCCACGGCCCCGCGGCGCCGTTGAGTGGCAGGAGGGACGGGGCGGCAACGCCCCGCATGGATGGACGTCAAGCGATACTTCCGTGCGCCGATCATGTGGATCGTGCTGGCCGTCCTCGCCGTCATCGTCTTGATGCAGGTCGTTTCGGATTCGAACGGCTACAAGACGGTGGACACCGGGCAGGTCGTCGCCGCGATCGACGCCAAGCAGGTCAAGTCGGCGCAGATCACCACCGGTGACTCGAACACGATCAAGATCCAGCTGAAGGACGGCGCAAGCCTGTCCAACGCCGGTACGGGCAAGGTTCCGTCCGGCAGCAAGTTCCAGGCCTCGTACATCGGCGACCAGGGTGTCGCGATCGCCGACAAGCTCCAGGCCCAGATCAACGACAACGACCAGAGCACGCTCTCCGAGGGCTACACCATCAGCCCGGAGAAGCAGAGCACCTTCGTCAGCCTGCTGCTGTCGATGCTGCCCATTGTGATCATCGTCCTGGTCTTCCTGTTCCTGATGAACCAGATGCAGGGCGGCGGCTCGCGCGTCATGCAGTTCGGCAAGTCCAAGGCCAAGCTGCTCACCAAGGACACCCCGAAGACCACCTTCTCGGATGTCGCCGGTGCGGACGAGGCGGTCGAGGAGCTCCACGAGATCAAGGAGTTCCTGCAGGAGCCGGCCAAGTTCCAGGCGGTCGGCGCCAAGATCCCCAAGGGCGTGCTGCTGTACGGCCCGCCCGGTACCGGTAAGACCCTGCTGGCGCGTGCCGTCGCGGGCGAGGCCGGGGTGCCGTTCTACTCGATCTCGGGTTCCGACTTCGTCGAGATGTTCGTCGGTGTCGGCGCCAGCCGGGTCCGCGACCTCTTCGAGCAGGCCAAGGCGAACGCCCCGGCGATCGTCTTCGTCGACGAGATCGACGCCGTCGGCCGGCACCGCGGTGCGGGCCTCGGCGGTGGCCACGACGAGCGCGAGCAGACCCTCAACCAGCTGCTGGTCGAGATGGACGGCTTCGACGTCAAGGGCGGCGTCATCCTGATCGCCGCCACCAACCGCCCCGACATCCTGGACCCGGCGCTGCTGCGCCCGGGCCGCTTCGACCGCCAGATCGCGGTGGAGCGTCCCGACCTCCAGGGCCGGCTGGACATCCTGAAGGTGCACCAGAAGGGCAAGCCGATCGCGCCGGACGTCGACCTCTCGGCCGTCGCCAAGCGCACCCCCGGCTTCACCGGCGCGGATCTGTCGAACGTCCTCAACGAGGCCGCTCTGCTGACCGCCCGTTCGGACAAGAAGCTGATCGACAACGGCATCCTGGACGAGGCGATCGACCGCGTCGTGGCCGGTCCGCAGAAGCGCACGCGGATCATGTCCGACCGGGAGAAGAAGATCACCGCGTACCACGAGGGCGGCCACGCCCTGGTGGCGGCGGCGTGCCCCAACAGCGACCCGGTGCACAAGATCACCATCCTGTCCCGCGGCCGGGCCCTCGGCTACACTATGGTGCTGCCGGACGAGGACAAGTACTCCACCACCCGCAACGAGATGCTGGACCAGCTGGCCTACATGCTGGGCGGCCGCGCGGCGGAGGAGCTGGTCTTCCACGACCCGACCACCGGTGCGTCGAACGACATCGAGAAGGCCACCGCGACGGCCCGCGCCATGGTCACCCAGTACGGGATGACCGAGCGGCTCGGCGCGATCAAGTTCGGTTCGGACAGTGCCGAGCCGTTCCTGGGCCGTGAGATGGGCCACCAGCGCGACTACTCGGAAGAGGTCGCCGGGCTGGTCGACGAAGAGGTCAAGAAGCTCATCGAGACCGCGCACAACGAGGCCTGGGAGATCCTGGTCGAGAACCGCGACGTGCTCGACAACCTGGTCCTGGAGCTCCTGGAGAAGGAGACCCTCAACAAGGAGCAGATCGCCGAGATCTTCGCGACGATCGTCAAGCGCCCGGCCCGGCCGGCCTGGACGGGCTCGTCCCGGCGCACGCCGTCCACCCGGCCGCCGGTGCAGTCCCCGAAGGAGCTGGCGCTGACCAACGGCGCCGCCGCTGCGGAGACCACCCCGGTCGACGTGGTGAAGCTCCCGCCGCTGCCGACCGAGCCGCCCGCCGAGGGCTGATCCGGCCGCCTGGCAAAGGACGGAATGGATGCCGCGTCACCAGGGTTTGTACCCTGGAGGCGCGGCATCCGTGCTGTTAAGCCAAGTCCCACCTAGTTAGCGAGGCCCGCATGATCGACCCGGTGACGCTCGACGGTTCGTCCACCGTCGGGACCTTCGACCAGAAGCGGGCCGAGAACGCCATTCGCGAGCTGCTGCTCGCCGTGGGGGAGGACCCGGACCGCGAGGGTCTGCTGGAGACCCCGGCCCGGGTGGCCCGGGCGTACAAGGAGATATTCGCCGGCCTCTGGCAGGAGCCCGAGGACGTTCTGACCACCACCTTCGACCTCGGCCACGACGAGATGGTGCTGGTCAAGGACATCGAGCTGACCTCGGTCTGCGAGCACCACCTGGTGCCGTTCCGGGGCGTCGCGCACGTCGGGTACATCCCGTCCACCAGCGGCAAGATCACCGGGCTGTCCAAGCTGGCCCGGCTGGTCGACGTCTACGCCCGCCGCCCGCAGGTGCAGGAGCGGCTCACCAGCCAGGTCGCGGACGCGCTGATGCGGATCCTCGAACCGCGCGGCGCGATCGTCGTGGTCGAGTGCGAGCACATGTGCATGTCGATGCGCGGCATCCGCAAGCCCGGCGCCAAGACGATCACCTCCTGCGTGCGCGGCCAGCTGCGCGACCCGGCCACCCGGGCCGAGGCGATGAGCCTGATCATCGGGCGGTAGCGGTAGCGGTGGCGGGCGGCGGATGCGCTCAGAGCACCCCGTGCGGTGCGGGCGAGCCCGGCCGGGAGGGTGGCCATCCTCCCGGCCGCGCCGCCGGTCAGGCCCAGTTGAGCCGGGCGCTCATCCACTCCAGGGCGGCGGGCAGCTCGCGGACCCAGCTCTCGAAGTTGTGGCCGCCGTCGTCCAGGTAGAGCGAATCGACCTTGAACTGCGGGTTGGCGGCCGCCACCTGCCGGGCGTGGTCGACGAACCTCAGCGTGTCCGGGTAGTCCGACTCCTTGCGGGTGCTGATCACCAGCAGTGAGAGGGCCGGCGCCGGGAGGTTCTGCAGCCGCCAGTCGAGGTCGCTCTGGGCGGCCAGGGTCTGATCGCCGCCGAAGAGGTTGCCGCCGGTGAACTGGTCCTCGGCCACCTTGAAGTCGGCGTGCATGCCGGTGCCGTTGCCGTAGACCTCCGGGAAGCGCATCGCCAGACGGAGCGCGCAGCTCCCGCCGGAGGAGAAGCCGAGCACACCCCAGGAGGAGGGCGAGCGGCTGACCCGGTAGGCCGAGCGGAGCGCCTCGGGCACGTCCTTGGCGAACCAGGACTCGGTGCGCGGCCCGCCGGGCACGTCGACGCACTCGGTGTCGCGGGGCGGGGCGACGGTCGGGCGGGCCAGCACGATGATGGCGGGTGCCATCCTCCCGGTCTTCCGCAGCTCCCAGGCGGTCTGCGGGACGGGCAGCTCCTTGAGCAGTTGCAGGGTGGTGCCGGGGAAGCCGGCCAGGGCGAGCAGCACCGGGAAGCGGACCATGGCGAGCTTCGGGTCGAAGTACTCGGGCGGCAGGTAGACGAACATCTGGTCGGAGAGGCCGCTCTCCGTGCCGGTGATCTCGACCGACTCCACCTTGCCGACCTCCTTCGGGGGACCCTTGGGCAGGTCGGTGACGGTCTCCAGGCCGCCCTCGGTGCTCGGCTGGACCAGCTCGTCGGAGGCCGGTGCGCCGCCCTTGTGGTTCTCGTTGCTGGTGAGGGTCAGTTTGGCGCCGCCGGGGTTCAGCAGGTCGTCCCACGAGGTGTAGAAGCCGAAGGAGTTGTTGACGGACAGCGCCAGCACGGCCAGGACCAGAGCCTGAGTGACCGTCATCAGTCCGATCCGGCCGAGCACCGGCAGCGGGCGCTGGCGGGCCAGCCGGGGCCAGAGCCAGAGGGTGGCGACCAGGGCCGCCGCGCCGAGTGCGAGCAGCGAGTTCACCAGCGCGTTGCTGGTCAGTTCCATGCCGTCGGCCTTCCGGTAGGACACTGCGGTGCGGGCTTCATCGTCTGGCGGTCCGTCAGTCGGGGCCACCGCGGCTAGGCTGTCCGGACGCCGGGGCAGGCAGGGGAGGCCGGGAGTGACCGGACGCAACCGGAGCCCTAGAATGCGGCGTCCACCGTACGTACCGCGTACGTGAGGGCCCCGTCGCGCCACGCGGCACCGGGGCTCCGGCTCCCACCCTCGGCTCAATCGCAGCGCGTGCTCGGTTCCGGTTTACCTTCCGTTTCCGGTTCCTTGGTATGCGTATTGCCTGATGAAGGAAAAGGCATGAAGGTCCATCACAACTCCTCCCCCGGAGTGACAGGACACCGCTCCACAGCCTCTACGCTGAGCTTCCATGAGCGTTCCCGTGTCCGTTGAGCCGAGCCCCGAGCAGCCGCGTCGTCGGCGCAGTCTGCAGACGCTTCGCACCCAAGCCGCCGCCGTTCCGAGGGCCTGGCTCCCCGGCGTGGTCGGCTACGCCTGTCTGCTGATCGGGCTGGTGGACATCGCCAGCGCGGTGTTCCCCAGGCTCCGGCACAGCAAGGTGCACAGCTTCGCCGGGCAGCTGCCCGGCGGTACCACCACCCTGGCCGCGGCCGGGACGCTGATGATCGGCCTGCTGCTGGTGCTGCTCGCCCACGCGCTGCGCCGGCGCAAGCGGCGCGCCTGGCGCGCGGTCTGCGTGCTGCTGCCGGTCGGCGCCGCACTGCACATCCTGCGCTGGCACCAGATCGGCCCGGCGGTGGTCTCGCTGGTGCTGTTCGCGGTGATGCTGGTGCACCAGCGCGAGTTCTACGCCAAGGCGGACCCGCGCACCCGCTGGCGGGCCGTGGTCAACCTGGTCGTCATGGGCACCGTCAGCGTGCTGCTCGGCCTGCTGATCGTGAGCACCCGGGCCAAGTACGAGATCGGCCACCCGGGCCTGTTCGAGCGGCTCCAGCATGTCGGGTACGGGCTGTTCGGCTTCGAGGGGCCGGTCCACTACAACGCGGACCGGATGTCCGACCTGGTCGCCTACCTGCTCGGCGGCATGGGCCTGTTCACCGCCTTCACCACCGCCTACCTGGCGCTGCGCCCGGAGAAGCCGAAGCCGGAGCTGACCCCCGAGGACGAGGAGAAGGTCCGCGGGCTGCTCGACCGGCACGGCGAGCGGGACTCGCTGGGCTACTTCGCGCTGCGCCGCGACAAGAGCGTGCTCTTCTCGCCCACCGGCAAGGCGGCGATCTCCTACCGGGTGGTCTCCGGCGTGATGCTCGCCTCCGGTGACCCGGTCGGCGACGTGGAGGCCTGGCCGGGCGCGATCAAGGTGTTCATGGCCGAGGCCCGCGAGCACGCCTGGGTGCCGGCCGTGACGGGCTGCAGCGAGGTCGGCGGCGAGGTCTGGACCCGCGAGGCGGGCCTGGACGCGCTGGAGCTGGGCGACGAGGCGATCGTCGACACCGGCACCTTCTCGCTCGCCGGGCGGGCCATGCGCAACGTCCGCCAGATGGTCAAGCGGATCGAGCGCAACGGCTACTCCTGCCAGGTGCGGCGGGTCGCCGACCTCAGCCAGGAGGAGAAGTACCGGATCGCCGATGCCGCCGCCCGCTGGCGCGGCACCGACACCGAGCGCGGCTTCTCGATGGCCCTCGGCCGCTTCGGCGACCCGGGCGACGACGCCTGCGTGGTGGTCACCGCCCACAAGGCCCCGGAGGAGGGCGAGACCGGGGACGACCTGAAGGCCGTGCTGCACTTCGTGCCCTGGGGGCCGGACGGCATCTCGCTGGAGCTGATGCGCCGCGACCGGGCCGCCGACCCGGGCCTGAACGAACTGCTGATCGTCGCCGCCCTGCAGGCCGTGCCCGCGATGGGCGTGCGCCGGGTGTCGCTCAACTTCGCGATGTTCCGATCGGTGCTGGCCCGCGGCGAGCGGATCGGCGCCGGCCCGGTGCTGCGGGCCTGGCGCGGGCTGCTGGTGTTCCTCTCGCGCTGGTTCCAGATCGAGTCGCTGTACAAGTTCAACGCCAAGTTCCAGCCCGAGTGGGAGCCGCGCTTCCTGGTCTTCCCCAACACCCGCGACCTGCCGCGGATCGGATTCGCCGCGATGCAGGCCGAGGCCTTCATCACCCTCGGCATGCCGCGCCTGGGCCGCAGGCGCCAGCGGGAGGGCCTGATGCCCGCCCCGGCCCGGCCGGAGGTCGGCGAGGCCGCCTGACCACGCCGCCGCCGACCTGGACGGTGCCCCCGCCGAGAATCCTCGGCGGGGGCACCGTTCGATAATGGGGGTATGAGCGATTTGCTGTCCTTCTCCCTTCCGGCCGGACTGCCGCGGCTCGACCGCTGCGCCGTGATGGGCGTGGTCAACGTCACGCCCGACTCCTTCTCGGACGGCGGGATGTGGCACGACCCCGCCCGCGCGATCGCGCACGGACTCGCGCTCCGGGCCAGGGGCGCGGACCTGGTGGACGTCGGGGGCGAGTCCACCCGGCCCGGCTCGCAGCGGGTGTCCGAGGAGGAGGAGCTCCGCCGGGTGCTGCCGGTGGTGCGCGAACTGGCCGACGCCGGGGTGGTCGTCTCCATCGACACCATGCGCGCCGCGGTCGCCGAGCAGGCCGTCGCGGCCGGCGCCCGGGTGGTCAACGACGTCTCCGGCGGCCTCGCCGACCCGGCGATGGCCCGGGTGGTGGCCGAGACCGGCGCGCCCTTCGTGGTGATGCACTGGCGCGGGCAGTCCGCCGACATGGACGCCCTGGCGGTCTACGACGACGTGGTCGCGGACGTGGTCGGCGAGCTGACCGCCCGGGTGGAGGCGCTGCTGGCGGCGGGCGTCAAGGAGGAGCAGCTGATCCTCGACCCCGGTCTGGGCTTCGCCAAGACCCCCGAGCACAACTGGGCCCTGCTCGGCCGTCTCGACGCCCTCACCGCGCTCGGGCGTCCCGTGCTCGTCGCCGCATCGCGCAAGCGGTTCCTGGGTACGCTGCTCGCCGACCCGGAAACCGGGGAACTGCGCCCGGCCCGGGAGCGCGACGACGCGACCGCCGCGGTGTCGGTGCTGTCGGCCCGGGCCGGTGCCTGGGCGGTGCGGGTGCACGACGTGTCCGGCACGGCGGACGCCGTCCGGGTGGTCGCGGCCTGGCAGCGCGCGGCTCGGTAGGGCTCCTCCTGCCCGTTGGCAGGCAAGGAGGGAGGCGAGACGGGAGGGCCAGTGGCAGGTGACGGCAGGGTGAGTGGCGAGACCGCGGGACAGCGGGCCCGTGAGGCGGACCGGGAGGCCGTACTGGCGGCCAACCAGGCGCTGTACGAGGCCCTGGAGAACGGCGATCTGGAGGCGGTCGAGAACGCCTGGCTGGGGGCCGCCGACGCCGACGACAAGGGCGGCGTGGTGTGTGTGCACCCCGGCTGGCCGGTGCTGCGCGGACGGGCCCAGGTGACCCGCTCGTACATGCTGATCATGATGAACACGGAGTACATCCAGTTCTTCCTGACCGATGTCGAGGCCGAGGTGCACGGCGATGTGGCCCTTGTCACGTGCACCGAGAACATCCTCTCCGGCGGTGAGGCCGAGGAGGAGGGCGAACTCGGCCCGCTGATCGGCGGAAAGGTCGTCTCGACCAATCTCTTCCGCCGCACCCCGGCCGGGTGGAGGCTCTGGTCGCACCATGGTTCACCCGTCCTGACCAGCGGCGACGAGGACGACGAGGACTGAATCGGGCGCCGGCGGGAAATCAGTACCGGGCGGTGGCCCGGGAATGCCCGAATGGTCACCGAACGTTCATGTCAATTGCCATTGGGGTGTGCGTGGCGACGGTTCGTGCCGGGTAGGACGGTCAGGCGTTGTCAGCGCTCGCGGGTAGATTCGAAACGGAGTGGCGAGCGCGATGCCCGCCTTCACCCTGCCTGCCCACGTCTTTTTCACGGGGGCGGGGCCCGTCCGACTGGGAGCAGTGATTCGTTTGCTGGACCGCGTCACCCTGCGGGGCCTGCGAGCCCGGGGCCACCACGGCGTCTTCGAGCGCGAGCGCATCGAGGGCCAGACCTTCGTGGTGGACCTGGTGCTGTACCTGGACACCCGCCCCGCCGCGGCCGGAGACGACCTCACCCGTACGGCGCACTACGGCATCGTGGCCGAGGAGGTCACCGCGATCATCGCCGGCGAGCCGGTCGACCTGATCGAGACCCTGGCCCAGCGCATCGCGGACCAGTGCCTGAAGCACGACCCGGTCGAGGGGGTCGAGGTCACCGTGCACAAGCCGGACGCCCCGATCACCGTGCCGTTCGACGACGTGACCGTGACCATCCACCGGGGCCGCGCATGACCCACGCCGCGTACCCCGTTCCAGCCGCAGAGGGAATCCGATGAGCACCAGCGACCCGACCGCCCCGCCGACCACGTTCGACCTGGAGAGCCGGGTGGACTCGGCCGACACCACGCTGCACAGCCAGCGCTGCGCCGTGATCGCCCTCGGCAGCAACCTGGGCAACCGTCTGGACACCCTCCAGGGCGCCGTGGACGCCCTCGCCGACACCCCCGGCCTCAGGATCAAGGCCGTCTCCGCGGTGTACGAGACGGCGGCCGTCGGCGGCCCCGACGAGCAGCCCAACTACTACAACGCGGTGGTCGTGCTGCGCACCTCGCTGCCGCCGCAGGACCTGCTGGAGCGCGGCAACGCGATCGAGGACGCCTTCGGCCGGGTCCGCACCGTCCACTGGGGCCCGCGCACCCTGGACGTCGACATCCTCACCTACGAGGGCGTCACCAGCGACGACCCGCAGCTGCTGCTGCCGCACCCGCGCTCGCACGAGCGGGCCTTCGTGCTCGCTCCCTGGCTGGACGCCCAGCCGGAGGCCGAGCTGCCCGGCCGGGGCCAGGTCGCCGAGCTGCTGGCGGCGCTCGGCGGTCCGGACTCCCAGGGGGTCCGGCGGCGTGAGGACATCCGGCTGACCCTGCCGGAATAACCGGCACCGGCCGCGGCCGGGGAACTCGGGCGGGGGCTCCGGCCGTACGAGTAGGTGTCCGCCCTCCGTGCGGGTGTCCGCCCGGCCGGGCCCGGTACGGTGGCCTGACGCCGTCGTACCCGCCCTCGGCTCCTGCCCGTCAACGGGCCGGGGGCACGCTCCCGGCCCGGCTGCCGGGGGAGAGGGCCCAGCCCGGGGGCGGCCGCCCGTCTCCGGTACCCCGGGAAAGGACCTCGTCCGAGTGAAGCTGCTTCGCCTCCGTCTGCTGGTCGGCATCACCGCCGCTACGACGGCGCTGTCCTGGGCCGGCTCCAAGCTCTGGGCCTCCCTGGACACCCTGCCGGCCGTGCCCGGCGCGGCGCCGGTGGTGCTGGCCGCGGTGGCGGTGATCCTGCTGGCCACCGCGCTCTCGTTGCGGTCCCGGCTGAAGGCGGCGCGTGAGCGGCAGCCCGGGGCGAAGGGGGTCGACCCGCTCGGCGCGGCCCGGGCGGTGGTGCTGGGGCAGGCGAGCGCGCTGGTCTCGGCGGTGGTCACCGGCATCTACGCGGGCGCGGGGATCTACCTGCTGGGCGAGCTGGACGTGTCGGCGCGCAAGGACCAGGCCGTCACGGCCGGCTTCGCGGTGCTGGCCGGTGCGGCGGTGATCGCGGCGGCGCTCTGGCTGCAGCACGTCTGCAAGCTGCCGGAGAACCACGACGACCCGAGCGGCCCGGCGGCATCCCCCCGCTGAGCGGGCGGCACTCGGTGATCTTGAGTGAGGGGCCGGGCACGTGCGGTAAAGGTTGCGTGCTGTCAAGGGCTAAAGGGGACCCTGGGCTGACACGGCCCCAATTCGCACGCTAGTTTCTTGGCATGTCTCGCGGACGCCACCGTCATTCCTCCGTCCTCGGCCGGGTCTTTCCCCCCACCGCCGCCGGCGTGCTCATCGTCGCCGCGGTGGCCGCGCTGCTTTTCAGTCAGGACACCGTCCTGGTGCGTTCGGTGGGTGTCGCCGCGGTGCTCGCCACGCTCGGGATCGCGGTGCTGCTGCGCCAGCGCGACCGGGCCGCGCGGGCGGCCGCCGAGGCCTCCGCCGCGCAGCGGCTGCGGGCCGAGGAGCGCTTCGAGGAGCAGCTCGCCGAGGCCGAGTACGCGGCGGAGGTCGCCGAGGAGCGGGCCACCCGGTTCGGCCGCCGGCTGACCGCCGAGAAGTCTCGGCTGGCGAAGGCCGAGACGGAGATCGCCCGGCTGCTGCGCGAGCGGGCCGTCGCCGTCGCCGAGCAGGCGCTCAAGGAGGCCGAGGCGACCCAGCGGGCGCTGGCCGCGAGCCGTCCCAGGTACCCGGCCAGCCCGGCGGCGTTCGTCCGCGCGGCGGCCGTGCTGCGGCAGCTGGAGCGGCGTGCGGCGGCGCAGGAGGCGCAGCGTGAGCGGGCGGCCGGTGCGCAGGTCGCG
Organism: Kitasatospora sp. NPDC092286; assembly: GCF_044755565.1. Classification (NCBI taxonomy): domain Bacteria; kingdom Bacillati; phylum Actinomycetota; class Actinomycetes; order Kitasatosporales; family Streptomycetaceae; genus Kitasatospora; species Kitasatospora sp. NPDC092286. The sequence continues at coordinate 64,153 of NZ_JBIVRD010000006.1, forward strand.
CTGCGGGCTCGTACGGCGCCCGCCGCACCGGTTCCGGCCCCCGCGCCCGTACCGGCTCCGGTGGTGCCCGCAGTGCCCGCTCCGGTGGCTCCTGCGGTGCCTGCCCCGGCGTCGGCCGCGTCCGTGGCGGCGGAGGACCAGGCCGTGGGCGAACGGCCGACGGTCGGCGGGTCACCCGCGCGGCCGGTGCTGACCGCGACCGTCGAGCAGCTGGGCGGGACGCCCGCCGCGCCCGTGGTGCCGGCCGAGCGGCAGCGGCCGCGGCCGGTGCAGTCCGGGCAGGTCCGGGGGCAGGGCTTCAGCTTCTTCGGCCGCAGCTCCGGCGCGGCCGTCCGGGCGGCGGCTCCGACGCCGGCCGTCGGGAGCGTCTCGGAGCTGGGCGAGCGCGCCGATCTGGCGGACGTGGTGGGGGACGAGGCCGTCGCCGCTCAGGCCCAGGCCCAGGCAGAGGCGCAGGCGCACGCCGCTTCGATGGTGCAGGCAGGGTCTCCCGCGCCGGAGGAAGCGGCGGTGGAGCCCGAGGTCGTCGATCTGACCCCGCACGACGAGACCGAACTGCTCCAGCTTCCGGAGCTGCGCGCCTCGCGCTGAACCCGGCGCCGTCGGCGCCGTCGGCGCGGGCGGCCGGTCCGACCGGCTGCCCGCGCCGCGGTGTTTCCGGTGGCCGTCAACGCCGAAGCGCCCGGCCCTCCGTGGTGGAGGGCCGGGCGCTTCGGCGTGTCCGGGGTGGCGTCAGAGCTGGACGCCGAAGTCCTGGGCGATGCCCGCCAGACCGGAGGCGTAGCCCTGGCCGACGGCGCGGAACTTCCACTCGGCACCGTTGCGGTAGAGCTCGCCGAAGATCATGGCGGTCTCGGTGGCGGCGTCCTCGGAGAGGTCGTAGCGGGCGATCTCGGCCCCGCCGGCCGCGTTGATCACGCGGATGTAGGCGTTCCGGACCTGGCCGAAGTTCTGCGAGCGGGCCACGGCGTCGTAGATCGAGACCGGGAAGGTGATCTTGGCGGCCTCGGCCGGCAGGCCGGCGAGGTTGACGTTGATCGCCTCGTCGTCGCCCGCGCCCTCGCCGGTGCGGTTGTCACCGGTGTGGACGACGGTGCCGTCCGGGGTGCTGGTGTTGTTGAAGAAGACGAAGTGGCCGTTGGACAGCACCTTGCCGTCCGCGTTCAGCACGATCGCGCTGGCGTCGAGGTCGAACTCGGCACCGGTCGTGGTCCTGACGTCCCAGCCGAGTCCGATGGTGACCGCGGACAGGCCGGGGGCCTCCTTGGTCAGCGAGACGTTGCCACCCTTGGAGAGGCTCACTGGCATGGTGTTTGCTGTCCCTTCGTTGCTTTGACCCGGATAACGCGAGAGCCCGGTGACTTGGTTCCGTACCGGGTGGCCAATTTCCGCGGTGAATCACGGTTGGGCAAAGACGAGGGCAATGAACCGTCGGAACAGGCCGATCGGGGCGGGCACGCGAAGTGGTCAGATTCGGCGGTAGCGGCCCTGAAGTGACCAGATGTTCGGATTGTCGGCCAGGTCGGGGTGCATGTCGAAGAGATCGGCGAGGGTGTCCTGGAGGAAGTCCCTGGCCTCGCGCCGCAGCTCGCTGTGGCGGACGACGGCGGGCGGCTCGTCCGGCAGCCAGGTCGCGGTGACCTCGACCCAGTTGAAGCGGCGGGCGAACCGCAGCAGCTCGGTGTTCTGGGTGAAGTCGAGGTCGGCCGTCTGCACCCGGGCCGCGCGGCTGCCGTCCGGGTCGCGGTCCAGCTGCTCGGCGATGTCGCACAGGGCCCAGGCGAAATCGAGCACCGGCACCCATTTCCAGTCGGTGGACAGTTCCGTCCCGTCGGCGTCGAGGTAGACGTCGCCGCAGAAGAGGTCGTACCGCAGGGTGTGCACGGAGGCGCTGCGGTAGTCGGTCTGCGGGGGGTCGGGGAAGCGGTTGGAGAGGGAGTAGCCGAGCTCGATCACGTACGCCATTGTCGGGGTTGCGGGCGCGGCCGGATAACCGGGTGACCGGCGGCCCCGGGCACGGGATGATGGGCGCATGCCCGAGCCCATCCGCGTACGGGGCTCGGTGGTCGTCCCCGACACCGAGCTCGTCTGGCGCTTCTCCCGTTCCTCCGGCCCCGGCGGCCAGCACGTCAACACCTCCGACACCCAGGTGGAGCTGCGCTACGACCTGGCGGCCTCCGCGGCGCTGCCCGAGGTCTGGAAGCAGCGCGCCCTGGAGCGGCTGGCCGGCCGGCTGGTGGACGGGCGGGTGCTGGTGGTGCGGGCCTCGGAGCACCGCTCGCAGTGGCGCAACCGCGAGGTCGCCGCGGCCCGGCTGGCGTCGCTGCTGGGCGAGGCCACCGCGCCGCCGCCGAAGTCGCGCCGGGCCACGAAGCCGAGCCGGGGCATGGTCGAGCGGCGGCTGTCCAACAAGCGGCACCGCTCCGAGCTGAAGCAGGGCCGGCGCGCTCCGCACTCCGACTAGCCCGAGGCCGGGGAGCGGGTCAGCCCAGCTGCCGGTAGGAGCCGCGGAAGTAGAGCAGCGGGCGGCCGCCCGGGTTCGGCACCACGGCCTCCAGGACGCGGCCGAGCAGCAGGGTGTGGTCACCGGCGGCTATCCGCTGCTCGGTGCGGCACTCGACGGTGGCGAGCGCCCCGTCGATCAGCGGTGCGCCGGTGAGCGGGCCGCGGTGGTGCGGCGCGTCGGCGAACAGCAGCCGGTCGCTGAGCCGGCCCTTCATGGCGAACCGCGAGCCGAGCGCCTTCTGCTCCTCGGCGAGCAGCGAGACCGCCCAGGTGTCGGTCCGGGAGAGCACGTCGTCCATCCGGGAGTCCTCGCGGACGGAGATCAGCACCAGTGGCGGCTCCAGCGAGACGGAGAGGAAGGACGTGGCGGTCATGCCGACGTCCTCGCCGTCCTCCGGGTCGTGGACGGTCACCAGGCTCACGCCGGAGGCGAGCTGGGAGAGCGCTGCCCGGAACTCGTCGGGCGTCGCTTGGGGGGCAGCTTCGGGCTGCGGGGACGAGTACACGTACCGCACGGTAGTCGGCGGCCGGGCAGAACGGCATCGGGCCGTGGTCGTAGGACCAACGGCGCAGAGGTTACGGTTCGCCGCCGGACTCACCCGCAGGAGTGAAGCAGGGAGCCCGCCGGCCGTCAGGTGGCTTCAGTGCGCGGTCAATGCGGCCGACCAGGAGAAATATCCCGATGAAGCCTTATGTCCCCATACGGGACGGATGAACTGATTAAGGGCGCATAAGTCTTGTGTGATTTAAGTCACAAGTGACGGCCTATTGCTGACCGAGCGTGCCGAACGCTGTGCTCCCTGTGATTCAGTTCTTCTGGCAATCGGACGATAACCATTCAAGAACTATCCGAAGCAGCCGGGGAGCCCCCGCATGGAAGCCGAGTCGGAGCCGTACGTCCGTCTCGCGACCCTCCGCACCTTGCACCGGGTCGTGGCGGACCTCAACGCTGCCCGCAGCCTGGCGGGCACGCTGCAGGCCGTGGTCGAGGGCGCGGTGCACGGGCTCGGCTTCGACGCCGCCGCGGTCAGCCTCGTCCGCCCGGACGGCGACCTCGTGGTGGCGGCCGTCTGGGAGCTGGAGGAGAGCGCCATGGGCGGCCCCTCCGTCCTGCTCGGCCAGGTCGGTTCGCGCGAGTCCTGGGACCGGCTGCTCGGCGTCAGCGACCACTGGGGCACCCTGCGCTTCCTCCCCTACGACCGGGGCTGGGCCGTCGCCAGCGACATCCCGCGCTGGATCGGGGACGGCCCGCAGCCCGTCTACGCCAACGACTGGCACCCCGCCGACGGGCTGCTCGCCCCGATGTACAGCGCCGGCGGCGACCTGCTCGGCGTCCTCTCGGTGGACCGTCCGCGCAGCGGCAAGCGGCCCGGCGCCTGGACCCGCGAGGCGCTGGAGATGTTCTCCCTCCAGGCCTCCATCGCGATCGGCAACGCCCGGCTGCGCGCCGAGATGCAGCGTGCGCTGGCCCGCCTGGAGAAGGAGCAGCAGGCGCTGCGGGCCAGCGAGGAGAGCTTCCGCCAGGCCTTCGAGTACGCGCCCAGCGGGATGGCCATCACCGAGCTGCACGGTGCCGGGCGCGGCCAGCTGACCAGGGTCAACGACGCGCTCTGTCGGCTGCTCGGCCGCCCCCGCGCGGTGCTCCGGCAGCAGAGCTTCGCCGATCTCGTCCACCCCGAGGACCGTGCCCTGCTGGAGCGCACCAGCGCCGAGAGCGGCCGGGCGGAACTGCGGCTGTCCCGGCGGGACGGCGGCTACCAGTGGGTCTGTCTGCGGAACTCGATCGTCGCCGACGCCGCCGAGGGCCCGAGCTTCCTGCTCACCCATGTCGAGGACATCGAGGACCGCAAGCGCCACGAGCTCCAACTGGCGCACCGGGCCAGCCACGACGCGCTCACCGGCCTGCCCAACGGCGCCGAGCTCAAGGCCCGGCTGGGGCGGCGGCTCTGCAACGAGCCGCAGGCCGTCGGCGCCGTCGCCGGGCACGGCGAGGGGGCTTACCCGCAGGCGTACCCCGGCTACCCGGCCGACTCCTACAGCGCGCACGCCGCGTACGGGGGGCTGGAGGGGACGGACCCGCGGTCCGGGCCGGTGCACGGTTACGGCGCGCCCGACGGGCAGCCCGGGCCGGACTTCCCCCCGGGCGGGACGGACTGGCCGGGCGGCTACGGCGAACATGTGCACGCCGTGGTCCCCGCCGACCAGGGTGCGGGCGGCGAGGTCTGGTCGGGCCCGTTCCGCTCGGGCGGCGCGGCCGCGGTGGAGAAGGGGCTCGCGGTGCTCTTCTGCGACCTCGACGGCTTCAAGTCGATCAACGACCGGTTCGGCCACAACGCGGGCGACGCCGTCCTGGTCGAGGTCGCCCGCCGGCTGAGCGGGGCCGTCCGGGACGGCGACACGGTGGCCCGGCTCGGCGGCGACGAGTTCGTGGTGCTGGCCGACGGCATCGGCCGGGAGGAGGCCAAGGACCTCGCCCACCGGCTGCGCAACGCGATCATCCCGCCGATGCGGATCGACGGCCGGGCGATGCGGGTCGGCGTCAGCCTCGGCGTCGGCTGGGCGGGTTGCGGGATGAGCATCGAGGAGGTGCTGCACACCGCGGACGAGCGGATGTACGACGAGAAGCGGGCCAGGGGCGGCTCGGTGCGCGGGGCCCGGGGAGAGCGCTCGCACCGACGGGCGGGCTGAGCAGCGGCGCGGCCCAGCCGGGCGCGAGCTACCCGCCGGTTGTCAAGGGCTCTTTCCCCGCTGTGGGAGACGGCAGGTAGGGTTCCCGGGTACGAGCGACCATGACTTGCGCCGGCGGCACGGCAGCCGGGCGGCGCGACCGCGATGGGGAGTTGACCACCGTGACGACCGCCGGCAGCAACGGAGTGCCCGAGAGCCCGGAGGGCGGTGCACCGCAGGACGACGATCCCTTCGGCTATCTCTACCGCCCGGCCGACGGCAGCGCCGCGCAGTCGGCCGAGCCGCAGCAGGGCGTGCCGCGCACGTCGTACAGCCGCCCGATGGAGGTGGGCCGTGCCCAGTACGGGCAGCAGGCCCCGTACGGTCAGCAGCCGTACCCGCCGCAGCAGCCCTACCCGCCGCAGCAACAGCAGGGGTACCCGCAGGGGCAGCCCGCCCAGCCGTACCCGCAGCAGCAGCCCGAGTACGGCGGTGTGCCGACCCAGCAGACCCGCTACGCCGAGCACTCCCGCCCGCAGCCGGGGGAGGAGCGGCCGAGCAGCGGCCGGAGCAAGGGTGCGGTGATCGGTGCCGTGGCGGTGGTCGCGGCGATCGCGATCGGGGCCGGGATAGCGCTCTCCACCGGTGACCCGGAAGGCGACAAGGACGACAAGCCGACGCCCTCGGCCAGCGCGCCCGTCACCCCGACCACCACGGCGGGCAGTACCGCCCCCTCGCCCTCGGCCAGTGCCGCCCCGGCCAACGGCCCCGGCACCGTGGACGCGAGCCAGCTGCAGGGCCAGAACGCGCCGTCCGGGAACACCGTCAAGGGCGCCAAGTCGGCGGACGGCAGCTATCTGACGCTCCAGGCCGGGTCCTCGGTGACCTGGACCGGCGAGGTCGCCGCGGCCGGGACGTACAAGCTGACCGTGCACTTCAACAACCCCGGGGCCGATGTGAAGGCGACGGTCGCCGTCAACGGCAAGGACTGGCCGAGCGGTCTGGCGTTCCGGAACTACTCGCCGGGCAAGGACGCGGCGTCCTCCTGGTACACCACCTACATAACTCCGCCGCTCCAGGCCGGACCGAACACCGTGACCGTCTCGGCCCCGGTGGGCGGCACCGTCCTGATCGACCAGGTGACGCTCGAACCCAGCGCCGGCTGACCGGCCCCGGACACACCACGGCCGCCCGTCCCCTCTGTGCGGAGGGGGCGGGCGGCCGTGGCCGTCGGTCAGACGGACGTGACCGGGGCGAACTTCTCGGCGCCGGTGATCCACTCGCCGCGGCGCATCACGGCGACCAGGTCGTAGCTCTCGGAGTCGACGACCACCAGGTCGGCGTTCTTGCCGGTCTCCAGCGAGCCGATCGAGTCGGCGAGGCCGAGCAGGCGGGCCGGCGCGGCGGAGAGCGACTCGGCGGCCTGGTTCAGCGTCAGGTTGTTGACGGTGACGGACCGCTTGAACGCCACGTCCAGGGTGAGTGTGGAGCCGGCGATCGCGCCGCCCTCGACCAGACGGGCCACGCCCTCCTTCACCTCGACCTGGAGCGGGCCGAGCGGGTAGAGGCCGTCGCCCATGCCGGCCGCGCCCATCGCGTCGGTGATCAGCGCGACCCGGGAGGCGCCGGCGGTGCCGTAGGCGAGGTCGAGCACCGAGGGGTGCAGGTGGATGCCGTCGTTGATCAGCTCGACGGTGACCCGCTCGTCCTCCAGCAGCGCCACGATCGGGCCGGGCGCGCGGTGGGCGATGCCGGGCATGGCGTTGAAGAGGTGGGTGGCGACGGTGGCGCCGGCCTCGATCGCCTCCAGGGTCTTGGCGTAGTCGGAGTCGGTGTGGCCGACGGCGGCGATCACACCGAGGTCGGCGAGCATCCGCACGGACTCCAGGCCGCCGGCCAGCTCCGGCGCCAGGGTGACCATCCTGGCGTGGCCGCGGGCGGCGTCGACCAGCTTGCGGACCAGCGCCGGGTCGGGGTCGCGCAGCAGGTCGGGGCGGTGGGCGCCGCAGCGGTTGTGCGAGATGAACGGGCCCTCGAAGTGGATGCCGGCCAGGACGCCGTCCTCGACCAGCTCGGAGAGCACGGAGGCCTGGCGGGCGACCTCGTCGATCTCACCGGTGACGGTGGACGCCATGGTGGTCGTGGTGCCGTGTTCCAGGTGGGTACGGGCGACCTTGAGGGCCTCCTCGGCGATGCCGGAGGTGTACGAGGCGCCGCCGCCGCCGTGGACGTGCAGGTCGACGAAGCCGGGGACGACGGTGTACCCGGTCAGGTTGAGGTCGCCGGGCTCGGCCGCGCCGCCGAAGCCGGCGATCAGCGGGCCGTCGATCGAGAGCCGGTCGCCCTCGACGACACCGCCGGGCAGGACGAGTCGGGCGCCGGCCAGTGCGGTACGCCGCGGCAGAGCCGCTGATTGAATCCGCGTGGTCACGCGGTCACCTCCATGGAGAGCAGGTCCCAGGCGAGCAGGCCCGCGCCCAGGGATGCGGCGGTGTCTTTGAGCATGGCCGGTACGACCTCGGGGGGCATCTGGAAGGTCAGCCGCTCGTTGACCGCCGCGCGCAGGGGAGTGAAGAGGGTGTCACCGGCCTCGGCCAGCCCGCCGCCGACGATCACCGTGGACGGGTCGAGCAGGCTCTGGGCGAGCACGATGCCGTCGGCGAGGGCGTCCACCGCGTGCTGCCAGACCGCGACGGCACGGTCGTCCCCGGCGTCCACCGCGACGGCGCAGGATGCCGCGTCGGCGTCGGGGTCACCGCAGGCCGCGGCCCAGGCCCGGGAGACGGCGGAGGCGGAGGCGAGCGTCTCCAGGCAGCCCCGGGCGCCGCAGCCGCACTGCGGGCCGCCCGGCCGGACCACCACATGGCCGATCTCGCCGCCGTAGCCGTGGGCTCCGGCCTCGATCCGGCCACCGATGCCGATGGCGCCGGCGATGCCGGTGCCCAGCGCGATGAACAGGAAGCGCTCGACGCCCCGGCCGGCGCCGAGCCGGCCCTCGGCGAGACCGCCCGAGCGCACGTCGTGGCCGAGCGCGACCGGCATGGGCGGGCCGCCCGGGCCGGCCAGGCGCTCGCCCAGCAGCTTGCGCAGGGGGAGGTCCCGCCAGCCGAGGTTGGCGGAGAAGACCGCGATACCGTTCCTCTCGTCGATCGTCCCCGGGACGGCGACGCCCGCCGCCAGCGGGGCGACGCCGAAACGGCTTCGGCCCTCGTCCGCCAGATCGGCGGCGAAGTCGAGGATGGCGGCGACGACGGCGTTCGTGCCGTGCTCCCGCCCGGTCGGTCGGCGTGCTTCGAACAGCACGGAGCCGTCCTGGGCGAGCAGCGCGGCCTTCATGCCGGTGCCGCCTACATCGAGTGCGATGACGTGCTTCACGGAGGACAGTTTCCCTTGGTCGGGTCGGAGAGGTCTAGTCCAGTTGTCGGATTGGTCTGGTCCAAAGTAGGTGAGCTTTGTCGCAGAACCATGTGGTGTGCGGCACTTTGCGCGTCCTGCTGCGGCTCGCCGCCATTGCGCATCGTGCAATGACCTCCGCACTTCGATAACTACCCGGCACGTACCGGCCAGAGGTGTGGACCACCGTGCGGTGGGTTTGACAGTGTTACGCCTCCCCCTGCCGGATTCCCCCGTCCGGCCGCTTTTCAGACAACTCCGACGTCCATCGGACTCCCCCCTCGAAGGCGGTACCCGCGTTGAACAGGCGCGCCCAGGTCCCCACCCGTCTGCTCGGCACCGCGCTGGCCGGAGCGCTGCTGCTCACCGGCTGCGGTGGGCAGGGCGACAGCACGGTCACCCTCAAGCTGGTCGCGGCCGACTACGGCGAGAGCGCGGAGACCAGCTCCAAGCCGTACTGGGACGACATCGCCCACCGCTTCGAGGCCGCCAACCCCGGGATCAAGGTCGATGTCGAGGTGGTCGGCTGGACCGACATCGGCAAGCGGGTCGACGACCTGATCGCCGCCGGCACGTCGCCCGACCTGCTGCAGACCGGCGGGTTCGCCGACCAGGCCGCCGCGGACCGGCTCTACCCGGCCACGGACGTGCTGTCCCTGGAGACCCAGGCCAACATGATGGATTCCTTCACGCACGCCGGGCAGATGCTCGGCACGCAGTACGGCATCCCGTTCGTCTCCTCCTCGCGGGTGCTGTTCTACAACAAGGCGGTCTTCCAGAAGGCCGGGATCAGCCAGCCGCCGGCCACCTGGAGCGAGCTCAAGCAGGACGCCGAGAAGATCAAGGCCAAGGTGCCGGGGGTCACCCCGTACGGCCTGCCGCTCGGCCCGGAGGAGGCCCCGGCCGAGTCGATGCTGTGGACGCTCAGCGGGGGCGGCAGCCTCTCCGACGACGTCGGCAACTACACCATCGACAGCCAGCAGAACCAGGCGACCTTCAGCTGGCTGCGCACCAACCTGGTCGACACCAAGCTCACCTACGCCGAGCCGGGCAAGATGAACCGCACGCCGGTGTTCACGGACTTCGCGGCGGGCAAGGTCGGCATGCTGAACGGGCACCCCACCCTGCTGCGGATGGCCGCCGCCGGGAAGATCGACTTCGGTACGGCGCCGATACCGAAGCGGGACGGGGTGGCCAAGACCGGCAGCCTCGGGGTCGCCGACTGGATGATGGCGTTCAAGGCCAACGGGCACAAGAACGAGATCAAGAAGTTCCTCTCCTTCGTGTACACCAAGGAGAACCAGCTGAAGTTCGACGAGACCTACAACCTGCTGCCGGTGACCCAGGACGCCTTCACCCAGATGACGACGGACGGCAAGCACGACGACCTGAAGCAGTTCGCGACGGGTCTGACGAACGCCAGCTTCTACCCGTTCGGGGATCCGGCGTGGACCGACGTCAGCAACCGGATCAAGGCGGGGATCGGGGAGGCCGTCACCGGCGACGCCAAGAAGGTGCTCGAGGGGCTGCAGGGGGCCGCGCTGAAGGAGGCCGCGCGGGTCCGGAAGTAGCCGGACCGGCGCGCGGGCCCCTCGGCGGCCACGGGCGTGGCGGGTGGTCGGAGCGCTCCGTCAGAGCGTGATGGCGTAGGCCTTGCGGAGGGTCTCGTGGACCGTCCAGGTGGTGCGGTCGCCGGCCCGGAGCACGGCGCAGTCGCCCGGGCCGACCTCCAGGGTCGGGCCGCCGTCGATCTCGATGGTGGCCCGGCCGCCGAGCACCACGAACAGCTCGTCGGCCTCGACGTCGGTGACCACCCCGGGGGTGATCTGCCAGATGCCGCGGAGCTGGCGGCCGTCGGGGGACTCCGAGAGGACCTTGCCGGAGACCTCGGGGGTGCCGGAGACGATCTGGGCCGGGTCCAGCGGGTCGGGTTCGAGCTCGGCGGTGGGGATGTGCAGGGCGAAGCTGGTGGTCATGCCAGCGACGGTAGCGGCGCGGGCGGGGAGCGCGGGGGCGCAGAGTGTGTCGGACCGGCGGGGGAGAATGACAGGTCGTAGCGGACCGGGGCGTCGGAGGCGGTGACGGGGCATGGGTGAGCTGACCGGGCGGGACCGGGCGGTGCTGGAGCTGGAGGGACGGCAGTGGCGCACGGCCGGGGCCAAGGAACGGGCGATCCGGGAGGAGCTGGGGCTCTCCAGCACGCGGTACTACCAGCTGTTGAACGGGCTGCTGGATCGGCCGGAGGCCCTGGCCCACGCGCCGGTGCTGGTGAACCGGTTGCGGCGGGTACGGGCGGCCCGGCGGGCGGCCCGGTAGCGGGTCGGCAGTGGGTCGGTAGCGGTCGGTGGCGGTCGGTAGCCGACCGCCGGCCGGGTGACGGCGCGGCCGCGTGGGTAGGGTCCGGGCATGGTCTTCAAGGAGATTCCGCAGCCGGACACGGACGCCGGGCGCACGGGGCTGGAGGCGGTGCTCGCCTCGCCCGGGGACGCGGTGGTCGCCCTCGACTTCGACGGGACGCTGGCACCGATCGTGGCCGATCCGAGCCTGGCGCGCGCGCATCCGGGCGTGGCGGGGGCGCTGCGGGGGCTGGCCCCGCACGTCGGCTCGATCGTGGTGGTGACGGGCCGGCCGGCCGCGCTGGCGGTCGAGTACGGCGGGTTGGCGGCGGTCGACGGGCTGGTGGTGCTGGGGCACTACGGCGCCGAGCGCTGGGAGGCCGGAGAGGTCACGGCGCCGCCGGTGCACCCGGGGGTGGCGGGGGTGCGGACGGCGCTGCCGGACGTGCTGGCGGGGGCCGGGGCGCCGGCCGGGACCTGGGTGGAGGACAAGGGCCGCTCGCTGGCGGTGCACACCCGGCGCACCGGGGCACCGGAGGAGGCGTTCGAACTGCTGCGGGCACCGGTGGCGGCCCTGGCCGCCGAGTACGGGCTGGTGGTGGAGCCGGGCCGGCTGGTGCTGGAGCTGCGGCCACCGGGGGTGGACAAGGGCGCCGCGCTGACCGGCTTCCTGCGGGAGCGGGCCGCCCGGTCGGTGCTGTACGCCGGGGACGATCTGGGCGATGTGGCGGCCTACGCGGCGGTGGAGAAGCTGCGCGGGGAGGGGCTGGCCGGGCTGCTGGTGTGCAGCGGGACGACCGTCCGCGAGCTCGCCGACCGGGCCGACCTGGTGGTCCCGGGCCCGGCCGGCGTGGTGGAGCTGCTGGCGGCGCTGGGGGAGGAGCTCAGCCGAGCGCGTTGAGCTGGTCGAGGAACCACTGCTGGGGCGGCAGGGCGGTCGCGGCGGCGGCGAGGCGCTTGGTGCGGTCGGCGCGTTCGTCGGCGGGCATGGTGAGCCCGGCGTGCAGGGCGTCGGCGGTGGCGATGATGTCGTACGGGTTGACGGTGATCGCGTCGTCGGCGAGTTCGGCGTACGCGCCGGCCTCGCGGGAGAGGACCAGGGCGCAGCCGTGGTCGGAGACCACCGGGACCTCCTTGGCGACCAGGTTCATGCCGTCCCGGATCGGGTTGACGAGGGCCACGTCGGCCAGCCGGTAGGCGGCCAGGGAACGCGGGAAGTCGTCGTCGACGTGCAGGATCAGCGGCTGCCAGGTGGGGGTGGCGAACTCGTCGTTGATCTCCTGGGCCAGCCGCCGGACCTCGGCGGTGTAGGCCCGGTACTCGGCGAGGTCGGTGCGCGAGGGGTAGGCGAAGGCGACGTGCACGACCCGGTCGTGCCACTCGGGGCGGGTGCGCAGCAGGTGCCGGTAGGCGAGCAGGCCGCGGACGATGTTCTTGCTCAGTTCGGTGCGGTCCACCCGGACGACGGTGCGCCGGCCGCCGACGGCCTCACGGAGGGCGGCGAGGCGCTCGTCGACGTCCGGGCGGTGGGCGCGGTCGCGCAGGAAGTCGGCGTCGGCGCCGAGGCCGTGGACGCCGAGGAACGTGGTGCGGCCGTCGTGGGTGACCGTGAGGGCGGTCCGGTCGACGGTGGCGCCGAGCAGCGCCTCGCAGCAGTCGGCGAAGGCCAGGGCCCAGCGGCGGGTGAGGAAGCCGGCCCGGTCGGCGCCGAGGATCCCGGTGAGGACGGCGGCCGCGACATCGTCGGGCAGCAGCCGGAAGTACTCGGGCGGGGCCCACGGGGTGTGCGAGAAGTGGCCGATCCGCAGGTCGGGTCGGGCCGCGCGGAGCAGGGCGGGGACGAGGGACAGGTGGTAGTCCTGCACCAGGACCGCGGCGCCGGGGGCCGCCTCGGCGGCGAGGGCGTCGGCGAAGGCGGCGTTGTAGGCCAGGTAGGCCTGCCACTCGGTGCGGAAGCCGGCGTCGAAGGCGGGGGCGGTGGGGGTGGCGTACAGCAGGTGGTGGACGAACCAGAGGGTGGAGTTGGCGACCCCGTTGTAGGCCCGGGCGAAGGTCTCCGGATCTATGTCCAGCATCCGGACGGCCTGTCCGCCGACGTCGTGGCCGGCCAGGTCGAGGCGGCCGTGCGGGGCCTCCGCGGCGGCCCGGCGGTCGGCGTCGCCGAGGGCGGCGCAGACCCAGACGGCGCTGGGGTCGGCGATGGCGGAGAGCCCGGAGACCAGGCCGCCGCCGCCCCGGCGGAGGGTCAGCGTGTCGTCGTCCGCGGTGCTGAACGACACCGGTCCCCGGTTGGAGGCCACCAGTACGGGGGCGGTGCCGGTCGGACTCGAACGTTCGGTCGTGAGATCGCCCATGGTTGGTACGTTGCCGGGGGCCAGGGTCGGCAAACCCCGGTCAGTGCGGCAGGTGGCGGCTCACGTACTCGGGGACGGTGTGCATCGGGGGCCGTTCCAGGCCGGTGACCGGGTGGGTGTGGGCGGTGAAGGCACGGGTTTCCGGGTCGCGGGTGAACTGGGTGAGCAGCGGGTGCACCAGGTCGGCGGAGGCCTTGAGGCGGTGGGTGCGGTCGAGGCGTTCCAGGGCCGTGCGGTAGATGGTGGCGGCCATCCGGCCGAGCGCCTGGCCGTCCTGGTGGCGGTGGTGGCGCACGCCCACGTCCACCTGGGCCAGGGCGTCCAGACCGGCGGTCTCCAGGGCGTCGACCAGCAGGCCGAGCTCGACGCCGTAGCCGGTCGGGAACGGCAGCCGTTCGAGGAGCGAGCGGCGGGCCGCGTACTCGCCGCCGAGGGGCTGGACGAAGCCGGCCAGCTCCGGCCAGTGCAGGTTGAGCAGCGGGCGGGCGACCAGCTCGGTGACCCGGCCGCCGCCGGAGGGGACGACCGCGCCGCCCGCGTCGGACGGGCCGCTCGACGGCACTTCGAGCGGCCGGTCGTACATGGCCTTGACCAGCTGGATGTCGGGTTCGGTGAGCAGCGGGCCGATGATGCCGGAGACGAAGGCCGGGTCGAACTCGCGCAGGTCGGCGTCGACGAAGCAGACGATCTCGCCGCTGGTGACCAGCAGGGAGCGCCAGAGCACCTCGCCCTTGCCGGGGGCGGCGGGCAGCCGGGGCAGGATGTCGTCACGGTGCACCACCCGGGCGCCGGCCCCGGCGGCGACCGCGGCGGTGGCGTCGGTGGAGCCGGAGTCGACCACGACGAGTTCGTCGACCAGCGGGAGGCGCTCCATCAGCTCGCGGCGGACGGTGCGGACGATGTCGCCGACGGTGGCCTCCTCGTCCAGCGCGGGCAGGACCACGCTGACGGTGCCCGCCCGGCCCGCCGCCCGTTTGGCGTCCAGCAGCGTGCCGACCGGGCGGTCGGCCGCGCTCCAGGAGCGGCGGCGCAGCCAGGACGCCGCCTGCGGAAGGAGCGCGGGGGTCGGTTCGGCGGGCACGGGTCTCTCCTCGGCGGGTTCGGGTGGGACGGGTTCGGACGGGACGGGGCATCTCGCGTGGCGGACGGTCCCGTTCGGGGTTGACGCCTTCGGATACAGTCTTCGTACAGCGATCGGACCTTCGCACGCCGGGGTCACCGCTGAGCAGGACCACAACTTCACAGAGCTCATCCAGAGGGACTGAGGGAACGGCCCGTTGACGTCCCGGCAACCTTCTCGCGCGGCTGTCGTACAGGCCCGGCGGGACAGGTGCCAATTCCGGCCTGTGGCGCGACCGCGTCACGGGGAAGATGAGGAGAGAGGCCTCCGCCATCATGGCTATCGACACCGCCGCACCCGCATCCCTCACCGTTGACCTCGGCCCCGCCGCCGCGCTGTCCTGTCGGGAGTGCGGCACCCGCTTTCCGCTCGGTCCGAGCTTCGCCTGCCTGGAGTGCTTCGGGCCGCTGGAGATCGCGTACGACTTCGGCGGCGAGGCCGCGGAGGACCTGCGCAAGCGGATCGAGGCCGGCCCGGCGTCGATCTGGCGCTACGCCCCGCTGCTGCCCGTTCCGGCCGATGTCGCCGGGAAGCCCAACCTGAACCCGGGCTGGACCCCGCTGGTGAAGGCCGACAACCTGGGCCGTGAGCTGGGCTTCACCGCTCAGCTGCACATCAAGGACGACTCGGGCAACCCCACCCACTCGTTCAAGGACCGCGTGGTGGCCTGCGCCATCGAGGCGGCCCGCGCGTTCGGCTTCACCACGCTGTCCTGCTCGTCCACCGGCAACCTGGCCGGCGCGGTCGGTGCGGCGGCGGCCCGGGCCGGATTCAAGTCCTGCGTGTTCATCCCGCACGACCTGGAGCAGGGCAAGGTCGTGATGGCCGGGGTCTACGGCGGCGAGCTGGTCGGCATCGAGGGCAACTACGACGACGTCAACCGCTTCTGTTCGGAGCTGATCGGCGACCCGGCCGGCGAGGGCTGGGGCTTCGTGAACGTCAACCTCCGCCCGTACTACGGCGAGGGCTCCAAGACGCTGGCGTACGAGATCTGCGAGCAGCTCGGCTGGCGGCTGCCGGAGCAGATCGTCATCCCGATCGCCTCGGGCTCCCAGCTCACCAAGATCGACAAGGGGCTGCAGGAGCTGATCAGGCTCGGTCTGGTCGAGGACCGGCCGTACCGGATCTTCGGGGCGCAGGCGGCCGGCTGCTCGCCGGTGTCGGCCGCGTTCAAGGCCGGCCGGGACGTGATCCGCCCGGTCAAGCCGGACACCATCGCCAAGTCGCTGGCGATCGGCAACCCGGCCGACGGCCCGTACGTGCTGGACATCGCCCGCCGCACCGGCGGCGCGGTCGAGGACGTCACCGACGCCGAGGTGGTGGCCGCGATCAAGCTGCTGGCCCGCACCGAGGGCATCTTCGCCGAGACCGCGGGCGGGGTGACCGTCGGCGTGCTGAAGAAGCTCGTCGAGACCGGGCAGCTGGACCCGGCCAAGGAGACCGTCGCGATCAACACCGGCGACGGCCTGAAGACCCTGGACGCCGTCTCCGACTCCGGCATGACCACCGTCATCCGCCCGACGCTGGAGTCCTTCCGCGACGCCGGCCTCGCCTCCGCCTGACCACCACCCCGCTAGGAGAGCCCCCGCCATGAGCGCCAACGTCCGCATTCCCACCATCCTGCGCACCTACACCGGCGGCTCCGCCGAGGTCGCCGCCGAGGGTGCCACCCTGGGCGATGTCATCGCCGACCTCGACAAGAACCACCCGGGCATCGCCGCCCGCGTCCTGGACGACGCCGGCAAGCTGCGCCGCTTCGTGAACGTCTACGTCAACGACGACGACGTGCGGTTCGCGGAGGGGCTGGCGACCGAGATCAAGGACGGCGCGAGCGTGTCGATCATCCCGGCGGTGGCCGGCGGCTGCTGAGCCCGTCCGCCGCTCTTCCCGGCCGGCCGTTCCCGCGTACGGAATTCCGAATTCCGTACGCGGGGGCGGCCGGCCGCATTTCGGCGGGAATATTTCCGGGTCCAGTCGGAGTAGAGTGTCGCTCGGCTGGGAACAGGGCTCCCCTTCCCCTTTCACCGGCGCCCGAATCCGGCTGAACCCGTATCGCCGGTGACCGTCCGGCCGCTGAGACCGGCGCCGCGCGCACGGCCGTGAAACATGTCAGGCAGATGTCAGAATTCTCAAGGGGATTTGAGTAATTCGTCCGCTATGTCCGGCGTGAAATGCCGATTTCCTCCTGATTTCACCTGAGGTGTCCCCTGGCGGGCCCGGGGAATTCCCTGCGGCTGACCCTGTTGCAGAGGGCGTCGATCCGGATACATTCAGCCGCGATCGACGCGATCGCCCGCCCATCGGATGCCGTCCGGTGGCTCGGCGGGGGACCGCGGCGTGCACGGCTGCGTCCAGGGGGGGTTCCCCGGGCCGGCCTCGAAACCAGACCCGGGCCCGCGACCTGCGGGCGCGTGAAGGGCCAGCACAGCACTAGGGGAGTTCGGAATGGCTCAGGGCACCGTCAAGTGGTTCAACGCGGAGAAGGGCTACGGCTTCATCGCGGTCGACGGTGGTGCGGACGTCTTCGTCCACTACAGCGCGATCCAGATGGACGGCTACCGCACCCTTGAGGAGGGCCAGCGGGTCGAGTTCGAGATCTCTCAGGGGCAGAAGGGCCCGCAGGCGGACATGGTCCGCGCCGCGGTCTGACCTTTCCGACCCCAGGAGTTCGGCTCGGCCCATCGGCTGGTGCGCCTCTTGCTTCGCGACGGGCCCGTACGACACACGTCGTACGGGCCCGTCGGCACGTGCGGCGGCGGGCGCCGCCGCACGTGGCGCCCGGGGCCCGCCGCACGTCCGCCCGCGGGTGGCCGGTGCGGCTCGCGGGTTGCCGATTGGGCTTGCACTCGCCCTGCCAGAGTGCTAATCATTGGCGTTAGCACTCACAGCGTGAGAGTGACAGCGGACCGGGTCGGTGAGGCCCCCGGGAGCGGTAGGGGAAAGGACCCCCGCACACCAGGGCCGTCCGTCGCGGGCACCCCTTGGTCCGAGCAGTCGACCGTGTCCCGGAGGACCACTTCAGATGGCCAAGATCATCGCCTTTGATGAGGAAGCTCGCCGCGGCCTTGAGCGTGGCATGAACCAGCTCGCCGACGCAGTGAAGGTCACGCTCGGCCCCAAGGGTCGCAACGTCGTTCTGGAGAAGAAGTGGGGCGCCCCCACGATCACCAACGACGGTGTCTCCATCGCCAAGGAGATCGAGCTCGAGGACCCGTACGAGAAGATCGGCGCGGAGCTCGTCAAGGAGGTCGCCAAGAAGACCGACGACGTCGCGGGTGACGGCACCACCACCGCCACCGTGCTGGCCCAGGCGCTCGTCCGCGAGGGTCTGCGCAACGTCGCCGCCGGCGCCAACCCGATGGCCCTGAAGCGCGGTATCGAGAAGGCCGTCGCCGCCGTCTCGGACCAGCTGCTGGCCCAGGCCAAGGACGTGGAGACCAAGGAGCAGATCGCCTCCACCGCCTCCATCTCGGCCGCCGACACCCAGATCGGCGAGCTCATCGCCGAGGCCATGGACAAGGTCGGCAAGGAAGGCGTCATCACCGTCGAGGAGAGCAACACCTTCGGTCTGGAGCTTGAGCTCACCGAGGGCATGCGCTTCGACAAGGGCTACATCTCCGCCTACTTCGCCACCGACCTGGAGCGTATGGAGGCGAGCTTCGAGGACCCGTACATCCTCATCGCCAACTCCAAGATCGGCTCGGTCAAGGACCTGCTCCCGCTGCTGGAGAAGGTCATGCAGAGCGGCAAGCCGCTGGTCATCATCGCCGAGGACGTCGAGGGCGAGGCCCTGTCGACCCTGGTCGTGAACAAGATCCGCGGCACCTTCAAGTCCGTCGCCGTCAAGGCCCCGGGCTTCGGCGACCGCCGCAAGGCCATGCTCGGCGACATCGCCATCCTCACCGGTGGCACCGTGATCTCCGAGGAGGTCGGCCTCAAGCTCGAGAACGCCGGCATCGACCTGCTGGGCACTGCCCGCAAGGTGGTCATCACCAAGGACGAGACCACCATCGTCGACGGTGGCGGTGACAGCGAGCAGGTCGCCGGCCGCGTGAACCAGATCCGCGCCGAGATCGAGAACAGCGACTCGGACTACGACCGCGAGAAGCTCCAGGAGCGCCTCGCCAAGCTGGCCGGCGGCGTGGCCGTCATCAAGGCCGGCGCGGCCACCGAGGTGGAGCTCAAGGAGCGCAAGCACCGCATCGAGGACGCCGTCCGCAACGCCAAGGCCGCCGTCGAGGAGGGCATCGTCGCCGGTGGTGGCGTCGCCCTGCTGCAGGCCTCGGTCGCGTTCGACAAGCTGGAGCTCGAGGGCGACGAGGCCACCGGTGCCAACATCGTCAAGGTCGCGCTGGAGGCCCCGATCAAGCAGATCGCGACCAACGCCGGCCTGGAGGGTGGCGTCGTGGTGGAGAAGGTGCGCAACCTTCCCGCCGGTCACGGCCTGAACGCCGCCACCAACGAGTACGTCGACCTGGTCGCCGCGGGCATCATCGACCCGGCCAAGGTCACCCGCTCCGCGCTGCAGAACGCCGCCTCCATCGCGGCGCTCTTCCTCACCACCGAGGCCGTCATCGCCGACAAGCCGGAGAAGGCCGCCGCGGCCGCCGGCGGCGGCATGCCGGGCGGTGACATGGACTTCTGATCCGACTCGATCGGATCGGGCAGTTCCTCGCTCGCATGGGCGGTTCCCTCCGGGGAGCCGCCCGTGCGGCGTTCTGCGGGAGAATGGACGGATGGCTTCCACCGGTGACACCGCTGACATCGAGACCGCCCTGCACAACGCGCGGGCGCTGATCCTCGCCGACCTCTCCGCCCGGGACGTGGCGGACGCCGCCGTGGTGTCGCTGGTGGAGAGCGCCGTGACACACCGGCGCTGGTGGCTGGAGCAGTGGCCGGACGGCGCCGAGTACGTGCTCGGGCTGGTCGCCCAGGACGTCCAGGACGCGCTGCTGGAGGAGTACGGGCGGTGGCCGCTGTGCACCGCGTGCGCGGCGGACGGGGACCCGCACGCGCTCGGCGTGGAGCCGGAGCTCGGGCCCGAGCCGCACTGGGTGTGCGGCAAGGAGGGGGCGGTGGTGTCGCCCGTCGGCCGGCTGTCGTAGACCGCGCCCGGCCGGGACCGCTTTCGGCCGCCGTCGCGCTCCGGGGCGCGACGGCGGCCCTTGTGCCGCCCGGGGCGTTCGCGGTCCGTGGCGTCCTACTCGGAGCCCTCCAGGAGGCCGAGTTCGGCGGCCAGGTTGGCTCGGGCGGGGGCGTCGAAGCGTTCGCGGGCGGCTGGGGTGCGGTAGAGCGCGGGGAGCGCGAGGAGCCGGCGCAGGACCGCCGCGCGCCCGGCCCGGAAGTCCGGCTCGGGGACGAAGGCGTACTCCGCGCGTACGGCGGCCGCGTACGCCGCGTACGCCTCGGGGGTGCCGCCGAGGACGGCGAGGTCCGCGTCACAGAGCACCTCGCCGTCCCGGTCGCCGGGGGCGGGGCGGTGGGTGGTGGTCAGCCGGACCAGCCGCGCGACCTCGGCCACCCGGGCGGCCGGCAGAGCGGCCTCGGTGAGCGCCCGGACGGCGAGGGCCGCGCTGCGCTCCTCGTTCTCGGAGCGGTCGGGGCGGTAGACGGCGTCGTGGAACCAGGCGGCCAGCCGGACGGTGTCCGGTGCGTCGGCGTGTCCGGCGAGCGTGTCGACGTGGCTCAGCACCGCCCGCAGGTGATCGGTGGTGTGGTAGCGGCGCTGCGGCTCGGCCCAGCGGCGCAGCAGCTCGCGTCCGTACGGTTCGGGGTCGGTGCCGGTGCCGCAGCGGTGCAGCAGGGCGGTCCAGTCGGCGAGCAGATCGGCGGCGGCGGGCGGGCCGGCGGCGGCGGACGTGTTCGGCATGGGGTTCATTGTGCTGGCCCGGGCGGACGGTGTGGCCGGGGCGTCGGGATCGGTCGGGTCGTCCTGATCAGTCTGGGCGTCCGGGTCGGGCGGGTCGGGCGGGTCGGCCGGTGGGAGTTCCACTGGACCTATATGTAGGTTAGCGATATATGTAGTCCTATGACAGAACGTGCGATGCAGGAGCCCACGCTGCTTCTGCTCACGGCATTGGCCGATGCCCCACGGCACGGCTACGCGCTCATCCAGGAGGTCGCCGCGATCTCCGGCGGCCGGGTCACGATGCGGACGGGCACGCTCTACGGCGCCCTCGACCGGTTGCTGCAGCAGGGGCTGATCGAGGTCGCGGCCGAGGAGGTGGTGGACGGCCGGGCCCGGCGCTCGTACGCGCTGACCGGGGCCGGCCGCGCCGCCCTGGCCGGTGAGGCCGAACGGCTGCGTGCCGTCGCCACCGAGGCCGAGCGGCGCCTCGCCGTTGTCCGACCGAGGGTCAGGGGGACCTTCACATGACCACACCCACCGTCATGACCACACAGACGGTCGTCCTGCGGGTCGCGCTCCAGCTCTACCCGGCCCGCTACCGCCGCGAGCGCGGCGACGAACTGGCCGCGGTCTTCGCCGACACCACGGCCGAGGCGGGCAGGCAGGCGCTGGCCAGGGAGGCGCTCGACCTCGCCGCGTACGGCCTGCGGGTGCGGACCAGGCTGACCTCCAGCTCCCTCGGCGGGCGGCTGCTCGGGGCGGCCGCGCCACTGATCGCGGCCGCGGTCGCGGGGGCGAGTCTGTCGCCGTGGTTCAGCGATGTGGACGCCGTCGCCTGGAACTTCGCCGGGGAGACGAGCCTGGGCCGGGCGATCATGATCGCGCAGCCGGTGGTGGCGCTCCTGCTGGCCCTCGCCGCGATGGTGGGGAGCTGGACGGTGGCGCGGATCTTCGCGGTGGGGGTGGTGGTCACCGGGCTGCTCGGCATGAGGGACGCGTTCGCGCCGGAGGCCATGGGCTGGTGGTGGACCCTCTACACGAGCACCTCGGTCGTGCCGTTCGTGCTCTCCGGGCTGCTGGTCATCGCCGCGCCACGGGACCTGCTGAGCCGCCCGACGGGGTGGCCGCGCGCGCTGATGGCGGCGTCGGCGGTCCTGGGCGGACTCATGGTCGCGGCCCAGGGGAACTACGACACCCGCTACCTGATGAACGCCCCGTGGTCGACCGTTCTGGTGGTCGTTCCGCTGTTCCTGGTGCTCACCGTGGTGCGCGGCTGGCTGCTGCCCGCCGCGGCGGGGCTCGCGATGCTGCCGCTGAGTGCGGCCTTCAGCGTGTTCAGCCTCTGGGAGGAGACCGGCGGTATCTGGCGGCTGCTCCCGGTCGGTACGGCGGCGGTGGCGCTGATGCTGGCGGCGGTTCTGGTCAAGCGGCGGCGCGGCGGCGTTCCCCCGGGTACGGAGGGATGGCGCACCGCGATCTGATCGGACCGGGCCGGGCCGCCGCCGGGTGGCCCGGCCCGGCGGCGTGACGACCGGAGGACGGGCCGCGACCGGAGGGCAGGTCCCGGCCAAACGGCCGCAGGGGGCTCGCCGGGGGGCCGCGGGATGTGGCAGTCTACCGATATGTCTAGACCAATTCTCGAAGTCATCGCGCTGACGCCCCAGGACGCCCAGGCCGCCGAGTCGGGCGGCGCCGACCGGCTCGAACTGGTCACCGACATGGCCGCCGACGGGCTCACCCCGTCGGTCGAGGACTTCGCCAAGATCCGCGCGGCGGTGGACATCCCGCTGCGCGTGATGCTGCGGATCCGGGACGGCTTCGCGCCGGGCGACCTGGACGAGCTGCGCGCCCGCGCGGCCGCGCTCCGGGCCGAGGGCGCCGACGAGTTCGTCCTCGGCTTCCTGGACGCCGACGGCGCCGTCGACCTGGCCGCCACCGAGGCCGTCGCCGAGGCCGTGGCGGGCTGCCGCTGGACGTTCCACCGGGCGATCGACCACAGCGCCGACCGCGCCGCCGTGCGCGCCGCCGTCGGCGCGCTGCCCGGGCTGGACACCTTCCTGACGTCCGGTGCGGTCGGCGGCGTGGACGCGGGCCGAGAGGTGCTGCTGGCGGAGCTGGCCGCGGCCGGGAAGCCCGGTTACGGCCAGCGGATCCTGATCGGCGGCGGGCTGCGGGCCGAGCACCTGCTGAGCCTGCGGGCGGCCGGCTTCGACGCCTTCCACGTCGGTGGCGCGGTGCGCGTCGACGGGTGGCAGTCGCCGGTGGACGCGGGCAGGGTCGCCGAGTGGCGGGCGCTGATCGACGGCTGAGGGGTGGGTGACGGGTGACAACTGACAGATAACAGACTCTGTTATCTGTCAGTTGTCACCCGTCGTCCGGCTGTCGTCAGCGCAGCTGTTCGGGCAGCGGTTCGGCGTGCAGCACCGTGAGCCCCGAGACCGCGCGGGTGAGCGCCACGTACAGGCGCCGCAGGCCGGTCCGCCGGTCGGGCTCGCCGGCGATCACGGCGGCCGGCTCGTCGAGCACCACGTAGTCGTACTCCAGGCCCTTGGCCAGCGAGGCCGGGACGAGGGTCAGCCGGGCCTCCGCGCTGGTCTCGGCGCCGGGGGAGAGGTGCGGCAGACCTGCGGCGGCCAGCGCCTCGGCGAGCAGTGGGACGCGCTCGTCGGCGGCGATCAGGCCGGTCGAGCCCTCGTGCTCCAGCGCCCGGTGACAGGCCGCGATCACCGCCTCCGCCAGCACGCCCCGCTCGACCTGACGGATCGTCAGCGACCCGGGCGCCTCGCGGACCGAACTGGCCGGAGCCAGGCCCGGGGCGATCGCGGGCAGCAGCCGGGAGGCGTACGCGATGACCTCCTCCGGCACCCGGAAGCCCTTGGTCAACTCCTCGATGTGGGCGGCGGGTTTGCCCAGGTGGTGCAGGGCGTCCGGCCAACTGGCCGTCGCCCAGGGGGTGGTGCCCTGGGCGAGGTCGCCGAGGACGGTCGCCGAGCCGGTGGTGCAGCGGCGGCCGACCGCGCGGTACTGCATCGGGGAGAGGTCCTGCGCCTCGTCCAGCACCACGTGGCCCAGCGAGGGGGTGCGCTGCACCAGGTCGGTGGCCTCGTCGACCAGGACGGCGTCGGCGGCCGTCCAGCGGGCGGTCTTCACCGAGCGGCCGGGCCTGGGCCGGAGCACCGTCCGCTGCTCCTCGGGGGTGAGGACGCCGTCCGCGCACTCGGCCAGGAACTCCGGTTCGGAGAGCAGCCGCAGGACCAGCTTGGCCGGTTCGACCAGCGGCCAGCACTGCTTGACCACCGCCTTGACCGCCGGGTTGCGGGCCACCGCGTCCTGCACCCGGTCGTCGGGGGCCTCGCCGCCCTGCTCCATCTTCAGCAGCACGGTGTGCGCGATCCGCTGCGGCAGCGCGTCCCTGGCGGCACCGTAGCGGATCGCGCGGCCCTTCAACTCCTCGATGATCTCGACCAGTTCGTAGGCCGGTACGCGCCAGCGCCGGGAGCCGCGGACCACCACGCAGGGCTCGGTGGGCAGCGTGATGCCCGAGCGCACGGCCCGGCGCAGCACCTCGGCCATCCGGGCGTCGCCCTTCAGCCGGGCCGCCTCCGCGGTGTCCTCGCCCCGGACCTCGACATGCGCGACCAGCTGCTGCACGGTGGCCTGCGCCACCTCCAGCTCGCCCAGGGCGGGCAGCACCTGCTCGATGTAGGAGAGGAAGGCGTTGTTCGGGCCGATGACCAGCGTGCCGGTCCGGGCGAGGCGCTCGCGGTGCGCGTACAGGAGATAGGCGACACGGTGCAGGCCGACGGCGGTCTTCCCGGTGCCGGGGGCGCCCTGGACGCAGACCGTGCCGCTGATGTCGGCACGGACGATCTCGTCCTGCTCGGGCTGGATGGTGGCGACGATGTCGCGCATCGGCCCGACGCGGGGCTTCTCGATCTCGGCGGCGAGCAGGGCGGAGGCGGTGTCCGACTCGGCGGGGTCGGTGAGGTGCTCGTCCTCGTAGGCGGTCAGCTCGCCGCCGGTGTAGCCGAAGCGGCGGCGCCGCTCGACGTCCATCGGCGCGGTCCGGCTGGCCCGGTAGAACGGCTGGGAGACCGGCGCGCGCCAGTCGATCACCATCGGGTCGCCGTCGGCGTCGTGGACGTGCCGCCGGCCGATGTAGAAGTTCTCCCCTCCGCTGCCTTCGGACAGCTCCTCGCTGATCGCGTGCAGGTAGTCGAGGCGGCCGAAGAACAGCGGGGTGTGCGAGAGGTCGGCCAGGGCGGCGATCCGGGCCTCGATCTGCTTCTGGAGGACGATGGCGGTGACCCAGGTGCCGGTCACGTCGCGGATGTCCAGCGACTGGACGTCCTCGCGCATCGCTCGCAGCGCGGCCCTGGAGGCGGCCAGATGGTCGCGTTCGCGCTGGAGGGGGTCGGTGGTGGGGGTGGCGGGCACAGCGAACCTTCCCGGCTGCCCCGGAAGCGGGCGCAGCGGATCGTTGGAGCTCACAGTGGGTACAGCCGACCGGTTGCCGAACGGTCGGCGCCTCCCCCGGCTGCCTGCGGGACTCAGCAGGTACCACGGTTCGGGAGGGGGCAGACGAACGATCCTAGACCCGGTGGCCCCACGGTTCCACCCCCGGTTTCCCCGGACGGGGCCCTCAGGGCCTCCGTACATCGGGAGGACGACCTCCGTCCTGCCGGATACGGCCTTTGGGGTGATGTGTCCGGCGCGCCCGGGTTCTACCGTTGAAGACATGAGCACCGTACACATCACGGCGCCCCGGGCAGCGGCCACGACCCCCCGGGTGCCGACCCAGAAGTCCGTCGCCCGCCCCGCCGGAGCGACCGCCGCGACCGTCCCCGGCCGCCGCCGCAACCCGCTGGCCAGGGCCGTCCGCAACGTCGGCATCGCCCTGGACACCGCCGCGCGCGTGGTCTTCCTCGGGCGCGACGGCGTCGGGTACTGATCCTCGGCGGGTACGGACCGGCGGGTACGGACCCGCTAGAGCACGTCGTCCGCGTCGATGATGCGGTAGGCGTAGCCCTGTTCGGCCAGGAAGCGCTGGCGGTGGGCGGCGAAGTCCTGGTCGACGGTGTCGCGGGCCACCACGGAGTAGAAGTGGGCCGCGTGGCCGTCGGCCTTGGGGCGCAGGACGCGGCCGAGGCGCTGGGCCTCCTCCTGGCGGGAGCCGAAGGTGCCGGAGACCTGGATGGCGACGGTCGCCTCGGGCAGGTCGATGGAGAAGTTGGCGACCTTGGAGACCACCAGGACGCTGATCTCCTTGTTCCGGAAGGCCTCGAAGAGCTTCTCCCGCTGGGCGTTGCTGGTCTCGCCCTTGATCACCGGGGCGTCCAGGACCTCGCCGAGCTCGTCGAGCTGGTCGATGTACTGGCCGATGATCAGCGTCTGGTCCTTCTCGTGCTTCTTGACCAGGGCCTCCACCACCCGACGCTTGGTCGCCGTGGTGGCGCAGAAGCGGTAGCGCTCCTCGGGCTCGGCGGTGGCGTAGGCGAGCCGCTCGGTGTCGGTCAGGGTGACGCGGACCTCGCAGCAGTCGGCGGGCGCGATGTAGCCCTGCGCCTCGATCTCCTTCCAGGGCGCGTCGAAGCGCTTGGGGCCGATGAGCGAGAAGACGTCCCCCTCGCGGCCGTCCTCGCGGACCAGGGTGGCGGTCAGACCGAGGCGGCGACGGGCCTGGAGGTCGGCGGTGAACTTGAAGACGGGCGCGGGCAGCAGGTGCACCTCGTCGTAGACCACCAGGCCCCAGTTGCGGGCGTCGAAGAGCTCCAGGTGGGCGTAGACGCCCTTCCGCTTGGTGGTCATCACCTGGTACGTGGCGATGGTGACCGGGCGGATCTCCTTCTTCGTCCCGCTGTACTCGCCGATCTCGTCCTCGGTGAGCGAGGTGCGCTTGACCAGTTCGTGCTTCCACTGCCGGGCCGAGACGGTGTTGGTGACCAGGATCAGGGTGGTCGACTTGGCCTCGGCCATGGCCGCCGCGCCGACCAGCGTCTTGCCGGCACCGCAGGGCAGGACGACGACGCCGGAGCCGCCGTGCCAGAAGCCCTCGACGGCCTGGGCCTGGTACGGGCGCAGCTGCCAGCCGTTCTGGTCGAGCTCGATGGGGTGCGCCTCGCCGTCCACGTACCCGGCGAAGTCCTCGGCGGGCCAGCCGAGTTTGAGCAGCACCTGCTTGATCTGGCCGCGCTCGGACGGGTGGACGACGACGGTGTCGGGGTCGATCCGGGCGCCGACCAGCGGGGCGATCTTCTTGGAGCGCAGCACCTCCTCCAGCACCGGCCGGTCGGTGCTGGTGAGCACCAGGCCGTGGGTCGGGTGCTTGGAGAGCCGGAGCCGTCCGTAGCGGGCCATGGTGTCGGCCACGTCCACGAGCAGCGCGTGCGGTACCGGGTAGCGCGAGTACGTCACCAGGGCGTCGACCACCTGCTCGGCGTCGTGCCCGGCCGCGCGGGCGTTCCAGAGCCCGAGCGGGGTGATCCGGTAGGTGTGCACGTGCTCGGGGGCGCGTTCGAGTTCGGCGAACGGCGCGATGGTGCGGCGGCAGTCGGCGGCCTTGGGGTGGTCGATCTCCAGGAGAAGAGTTTTGTCGCTCTGGACGATGAGCGGTCCGTCGTTCACGCGGGGAAGCCCTCCACTGGCTGACACTGACAGGCTGGACTGATGACCGGCCGACCGGCCGGGTCGACCGGTTGGTCTGACCGGTTGGTCTGACCGGCTGGTCCGACGCAGACCCTCCAGTGTCGCGCATTTCGTGGCGGACGCGGGCGGCCACCGTGGTTCGGCCGCCTTCGAGGGGCCGGAGCCGCTGTCCGCCGCCCGGGCGGTCGGTGGGCCGGGCGGTAACCGGGGGGCCGCTCCGTCGTTGAGCCGGGCATGAACAAGTCGAAGCGCGTCCTCACAGCCCTCGCCCTCGCCGGTACGGCCTTCGCCGCCACCGCCTCCTCCGCCGGTTCCGCCCACGCCCTCGCGGGCCTCGGCGAGACCGGCGGCCCGTTCGCGGCCGGCGGGTTCCTGCTCGCCGATCTGGTCAGCGGCGGCAGCCTGCCGGTCGGCCAGAGCGAGATCGGCACGCTGGCCGATCAGGCGATCAAGGAGAAGATGCAGCAGGGGCAGGCGCACTGACCCGCTGCGGTGAGCAGGGCCCGCCCCGGGGAGCGGGCTCCGTCCCGGCGGCCGGGCTCCGTTCCGGCGGTCAGGCGGAGTCCTCCAGTTCGGCCACGCCGGTGATCCGGTGGAGGGCGAAGGTGCGGAGTTCGTCGGCGTGGTGGTCGAAGGCGGTGACGTAGCCGCCTTCGACCTTCACCGGGTCGATGATGCGCTGGCTGGCGAGGCCCTCGGCGTTGAGGTAGCCGATCCACATCCGCTCGCCGAGCAGGACGGCGGTCTGCAGAGCGGCGAGGGTCTCGGCCGCGGCGGTGCGCGGCAGCTGCCGCGGGTCGGGGGTGGGCTCGCGGCGGATGGCGGTGGCGGCGCGGTCGCCGGCCCGGATGGCCTTGATGGCGGCCGCGAGGAGAGTGTCGTCGGGCGTGGGCGGGCCGTCGGGGACGGGGACGGGGGCCGCGCGCGGCGGGGTGCGGTGGCGGTCCGGGCGGGTGATCAGGACATCGCCCTCGGCCGACTCGGCGGCGGGCGCGTAGCCCATGGTGCGCAGGGCGGCGAGCAGGGCGTCGGGGGCGGCCTGGGAGGCCAGGACGGTGGGGGCGAGCAGGCGCAGCCGCAGATCGACGGAGCGCCGGTCGGCCAGCACCTCGGCGAGCAGCGCCGGGTCGTCGCAGCGCAGGTACGAGGAGGCGGCGCCGACCCGCAGCACGCCGTGCCGGCGGGCGACGTCGTCGATCAGATAGGTGAGCGGCTGGGGTACGGGCGTGCGGGAGTGCTGCTCCAGGAAGACCTGCAGGTCGGCGGCGGTGCGGCCGGCGTCGAGCGCGCGGCGGACGGACTCCGGGGTGAACCGGTAGACGGTGGCGCCGCCCTTGGACTCGATGTCGGCGCAGAGCGCGAGGGCCTGGCCGAGCGGGGCGAGCAGCGGGCCGGGGGCGATCGCGGTGAGGTCCGGCTGGAGGATGACGTGGTCCAGCGGGCGCGGCAGCAGCGGGGCGAGCACCTCGGCCGGGTCGGCCTCGGCGGTCAGCAGGGCGCGGGCGGGGGCGGCGAGGGCGCCGCGGCCGGTGACACCGAGGAGTTCGGCCTCGGCGAGGGTCCAGGCGGTGAGGTCGTCGCGCAGATCGCGGCCCTCGCCGGTGGCCGGGCCGCCGCGCAGCGGGCGCTGCCAGCGCAGGGTGGGCAGCAGTTCGTCGGCGGTGGCGGGGGTGCCGGGCGGCAGTTCGGCGAGCAGGGCGAGAGTGGCCCGGCGGACGGACGGGGCCAGGGTGCGGTCGAGTTCGGGGCCGAGCGCGGCCCGCGGCTTGCCCTTGCCGTCCGGGCTGCCGGTGAGGGCGGCGACGCGGGTGGCGGTGAGCCAGCAGCCGGCCAGCCGGGCCCAGCGTCCGGCGGTGTCCTGCTGGAGCCAGGCGTCGTACCCGGGGGTGGGGGCCCAGCGTTCGTCGGCCTCACCGTCGGGGGCCAGCAGGCCCGCGGTGTAGGCGAGTTCGAGCCAGAAGGCGGCCTGGCGCTCGGTGGTTTCGAGGGCCTGGGCGGTGCGCTTGAGGTCGCGGACGCCGACGCCGCCGGCCCGCAGGGTGGCGGGCGGGGTGAGGCCCCAGAGGTCGAGCAGTTCCTCGACGATCCGGACGGCGGTGTGGGCCTGGCCGGCGGCGGCACTGTCCACAGCCTGTGGATCGCGCGGTGGAGCGTCGGGTACGGGCTCGGGCTGGACCGGTTCGGTCATGCGGTGGGTGCGGCCGCCGCGCAGGTGCAGAGCGAGTTCGCGGGGCAGCACGACGCTGCCGGGGCTGGTGGGCAGCAGCAGACCGCGGGCGAGCAGCCACTCGACCGGGCTCTGCGCGTCCTCGGCGGTGACCGGGCGGGTGGCGTCCGGGACGGTCCCGGTGGGCGGGCCCCAGACCAGGCGGTCCAGCAGGCGCAGGGCCGGTTCGGGGGCGCCGGCGAGCAGGGCGTCGCAGCGGGCGCGGTCGGTGAGCAGCGCGGTGAGCGCGGCGACGGCGGTGACCGGGTCGGGGGTCGCGGGCAGGCCGGCGGAGGCGAGCAGTTGCTGCAGCCGGGCCGGGGACATTCCGGGCGTGGCCTCGGCGAGGGTCGGGCCGAGGCCGGTGCGGCCGGGGTTGGCGGCGGTCGGGGTGAGGGCCTCGCGGACCGCGATGACCAGGCGCAGTCCGTTGTCGGGGCCCCAGAGCAGGGCGCGGTCGCGCAGTGTGGCGAGGGCCCGGGGGAGGGCGGCGGCGACGGCGGCGCGGTCGGCGGTGGTGAGCGGGGTGGCGCCGGGGTGCGGCTTCACCTTGGCGGGGCCGGCCAGCAGGGTCCGGACGGTGGCGAGCGACGCGCCGTCGGGGGCGGCGGCCAGGGCCTCGGCGACCTGGAGGGTGAACCGGTCGAGGCGTTCCAGGGCGCGCAGCGCGGAAGCACGGGAGGAGAGCCGGGCGGCGAGCTGGGTGAGGTCGCCGGGGACGGGATTGAGCAGGTCGGGGCGGGACCGGAGCAGGGCGGCGAGGTCGTCGTCGGGGCGGGTGCGGAGCTCCTCGGCGAGGGTGCGGGGGCCGGCGGCGGACTTCCCGGGGCGTTGGGGGCCCTGCGATGTGGTCATTCGACCTAGGTTAGTCGCGTCGGGTGGCGGTGCGGGATGAGTCGCGGGCGGCTGTCGATCATCCGGGCGGCCCGGGCTCGCGTGGGCGGGGGCCGGATGGGTAGCGTCACGATCGGCGGGGACGGGCTCGGGCAAGGCGGGGTGTTGGGTGATGTCGGACGGCGAGTGGTGGCGTAAGCGCGGGCCGTGGAGCGAGCCGCCGGGCGGAGGCGGGCCGGCGGACGGGGACAGTGTGTACGCGGCCGGGCCGCCCGGTGTGCCGGGGATGCCGTCCGTCCCGCCGGCCCCCGCGGCTCCGCCCAGGGTGTCGGAACCGTTCGGCGAGACGTCCGAGGGGCCGCTCGCGGGGTCGTCGGCCGGTGCGGACGCTCCGCCGGCGTCGCAGCTGTACTCGGCGGACCCGGGCGGCTGGGACCTCGTGATGCTCAACTTCTCGGACGCGCCGCAGGCGCCCCCCAAGCCGATCCCGGAACAGCGGACGCCCGCGGAGGACACGCCGGACCCGGCGCCAGCCGAGGAGACGGCAGCGGGGAAGGCGGCGGGGAAGGGCGGGCGCAGGAACAAGAGGAAGGCCAGGGCCAAGTCCGGGAGCGAGGGCGGCGGGGCCCCGGCGGGGGCGCCGCGGCAGAGCGTGCTGGCCGGCCGCCGCCCGTCGCCGTTGCTCCTGCTGTCCTCGGTGACGCTGGTCGGCGGTGCGGTCGTCGGGCTGGTCCCGGCGCTGCTGGTGGGCTGGGCGCTCGGCTACCTGTCCCGTCAACTGACCGACTTCACCCGTAAGTTCGCCATTCTCGGCATTCCGCTGATCACGATGAGCGCGACCACCGTCTGGTTCTGGGGCCGCGCCCAGGGCCGCTGGGGCGAGGCGCTTCAGCCGGGCGAGCAGGTCGGCCAGGTGACCTGGTCCGCGGCCCCCGGGGCGCTGCGGGTGGCGGCGGTGCTCTCCGCGCTGTTCCTGCTCGGGGTGGCCATGCGGCGGGCGGCCCGGACGGAGGGCTGAGGCCGGGGCCTCGCGTGCCGCGCCTACCGGCTGTTCTCGCCGGTCCCCGTCCGCGCCGATCACGGGTGGAGCCGGACGGGCGGCACGCGGCCGGCCAGGCCTACGCCCCCAGAAAGCGCTGGAGCTGGGCGAGGACGAAGTTGGCGCCGGTGTAGCCGATGCCCTGGAACCAGAGCTGGTCGTCGACGGGGAAGGCCCGGTGGGCGTGGACGGCGCCGAGGGCCTGCCAGCCGGGGCTCGCCAGGGTGGCGGTGGTGCCGGCCCGGCCGGGGTTGCCGTAGGTGGCGTAGAGCAGCAGGTCGCCGTCGGCCCTGGCGATCTGGTCCAGGGGGATCTCGATGTCGGCCTGGTCGACGTTCTGGGCGTCCGGGCGGCCGAGTTGGACGTCGGTGAGCAGGGTGCCGGGGAAGCTCTGTTTGCCGTACAGCCGGATGCCGCCGCCCTCGACGAAGCGGACGAGGCTGATCTTCCGGCCGGACGCCTTGGCGCCGGCCAGCGCCTGGATCACCTGGGAGACGTGCCGCTGGTAGGCGCCGGCGAAGGCGGTGGCCGCGTTCTGACGGCTGAGCGCCTGGGCGTGCAACTGGACGTTGGCCTTCCACGGGGCGCCGGTGGTCTGGGTGAGGACGGTGGGGGCGATCTGCCGCAGCGTGTCGTAGCGGTCGCCGTCCCGGGCCTGGTTGGAGAGGATCAGGTCGGGACGCACGGCGCGGATCGCGTCGAGGTCCGGGGCGCCGGGAGCGCCGACCGGGGTGATCCCGGCGACCCGGGAGGCGGGCCAGTAGTCGGGGAACGTGGGGTCGACGGCTGCCCGGGCCGCGCCGACCGGGGTGATGCCGAGGGTCAGCGCGGAGTCGAGTTCGGCGGTGTCCAGGGTGACGACACGCATCGGCGCGCCCGGTACCGTCACCGGGCCCATCGCGGTGTTGACGGTGACGGCGGGCAGCGGGGTGGGGGAGAGGACACCGGCGGCGTTGTCGGCGAGCGGGGTGCCGCGCCGCGCGGTGCACCCGGTGAGGGCGGCGCCGCCGAGCCCGGTGAGCAGGGTACGGCGGGTGATCGGGGGCATCGGCGGTCCTCGGACGGGGGCGAACGGGCGGCGGCGCGTCGATTATGTCCGAAATGATGCTATGCGTCCTCGTCTGCGGCCTGTGGCGCGCCCCCCGCCGGTCGTGCCGTGGCCGTGCCGTGGCCGTCAGGCGTCCGCCTTCACCGCCCACGGCGAGCCCGGGACGACCAGGGGTGTGCCGGTGACCGGGTCCGGCACGACCACCGAGTCCAGCCCGAAGACCTCCCGGACCAGCTCCGCCGTGACGACCTCGCCCGGCGCGCCCTGGGCGACGATCTGCCCGTCCCGCATCGCGACCAGGTGGTCGGCGTACCGGGCGGCCTGGTTGAGGTCGTGCAGCACGGCGACCACCGTCCGGCCGCGTTCGACGTTGAGCCGTCGTACCAGGTCCAGGACCTCGACCTGGTGGGCGATGTCCAGGAAGGTGGTCGGCTCGTCCAGCAGCAGGATGTCGGTGCCCTGGGCGAGCGCCATCGCGATCCAGGCCCGCTGGCGCTGCCCCCCGGAGAGCTCGTCCACACTGCGTTCGGCCAGCTCGGCGGTCGACGTCCGCTCCAGTGCCTCGGCCACCGCCTCCTCGTCCTCCGCCGACCACTGCTGCCACCAGCTCTGGTGCGGCTGGCGGCCGCGCGAGACCAGGTCGGCCACCGAGATGCCCTCGGGCGCGGTCGGGGACTGCGGCAGCAGCCCGATCCGCTGGGCGATCCGCTTGGTGGGGATCCGGGCCAGCTCGGCGCCGTCCAGCAGTACCGCGCCCCGGACGGGCTTCAGCAGCCGGCCGAGCGCGCGCAGCAGGGTGGACTTGCCGCAGGCGTTCGGGCCGACGATCACCGTCACCCTGCCGTCGGGAATCCGCAGGTCCAGCCCCTCGGCGACGGTACGCGCCTCGTAGGCGAGGGTCAGGCCCCGGGCTTCGAGGCGGTGGTCGGGCGCCGGGCCGGCGGGCACCAGGTGATCGGGCATCAGGAACCTCCACGGCGGGATCGGACGAGCAGCCACATCAGGTACGGCGCGCCGACCAGGCCGGTCACCACGCCGACCGGCAGTTCGGTGGGCGCGAGCAGCCGTCGGGCCAGCAGGTCGGCCAGGACGACCACCAGCGCGCCGGTCAGCGCCGAGCAGAGCAGCGGGATCTGCGCCGAGCGGGCCAGCCGCAGGGCGATCTGCGGGGCCATCAGCGCGACGAAGTCCACCGGCCCGGCCGCGCCCGCCGCGCACGAGGCCAGCACGATGCCGAGCAGCGCCATGCCGAGCCGGATCCGGTCCAGCCGCAGGCCGAGCCCGACGGCGGTGGTGTCGTCGAAGGAGATCGAGCGCTGTGCCCGCGCCGCCCAGAGCGCCACCGGGACGGCGGCCAGCAGCACCTGGGCCAGCCAGCCGGCCTGGTCGTAGCCGGAGCCGTTGAGGCTGCCGGTCATCCAGACCTTGGCGGCCTGCGCCTGGAAGCCGTCGCCCTTGGTGAGGAAGACCGAGGTGAGCGAGGAGAGCGCGACGCTGATGCCGATGCCGATCAGTACGAAGCGCTGGGCGTGCAGGCCGCGCCGCCAGGCCAGCGCGTACACCAGCAGGCCGGCCACCAGCCCGCCGGCCACCGCCGCGTAGGGCACCTGGCCGGTGGAGCCGACCACGCCGTACGCCATCAGGCCGACCACCGTGGCGGTGGCGCCCCAGGAGACGCCGACCACGTCGGGGCTGGCCAGCGGGTTGCGGGCGACGGTCTGGATCAGCGCGCCGGCCAGCCCGAGGGCGGTGCCGACCAGCAGACCGACCACCACCCGGGGCAGCCGGAACTCGCCGACCACCAACTGGTGCGCGCTCGGCTGCCCGAGCACCACCTTCACCACCTCGGCGGGCGAGACGGTGGACTCGCCGAGGCAGAGCGAGGCGACGACGGTGACGGCCAGCGCCAGCAGCAGACCGGTGGCCACGAACGCGGAGCGGCGGTGCAGCAGGAAGGAGGCGCGGCCGGCCCGCAGCACGGTGTACCCCCGCAGCGCGACGGAACTCATGCCGCCACCACCTTCCGGCGGCGGACCAGGGCGACCAGCACCGGCACCCCGACCAGTGCGGTCATCACACCGGCAGGCACCTCGGAGGGCGGGAAGAGCACCCGGCCGAGCGCGTCGGCGAGCAGCAGCAGCGCCGGGCCGAGCACGGCGGAGAAGGCGAGTACCCAGCGGTGGTCGGCGCCGGCCACCGCGCGGGCGGCGTGCGGGACGGCGAGGCCGACGAAGGCGATCGGGCCGGCCGCGGCGACCGCCGAACCGGTCAGCACGGTGGCGCCGAGCGCGCCGACCGCCCGGACCAGCCCGGTCTTCGCGCCGAGCCCCCTGGCGGTGTCGTCGCCGAGCGCCAGCGCGTCCAGCCCGCGCGCCACCGCGAACACCAGCACCGTGCCGACCAGCAGGAACGGCATCAGCTGCCAGGCCACGTCGGCGGTGCGCCCGGAGAGCGAACCGACGTGCCAGAAGCGGAACCGGTCCATGGTGGCCGCGTCGGTGGTGAGCACCAGGGTGTTGAGCGAGGCGATGAACGCGGACATCGCGGAGCCGGCCAGCGCCAGCTTGATCGGGGTCGCCCCACCCCGCCCGCGCCCCGCCAGCCCGTACACCAGCACGGTGGCGATCACCGCCCCGGCGAAGCCGAACCAGACGTAGCCGGTCAGGGAGGAGATCCCGAACCCGGAGATCGCCACCACTACGCCGGCCGCCGCGCCCTGGCTGACGCCGAGGATGCCCGGGTCGGCGATCGGGTTGCGGGTGATGCCCTGCATGACGGCGCCGGCCAGGCCGAGCGCGGCGCCGACCGCGAGGCCGACCACCGTCCGCGGCACCCGCAGCTCGCGGACGACCACGGCGTTGGTGCTGTCCCCGCCGTGCAGCAGGGCGTCGACGGTCTCACTGAACGGGATGGTGCGGCTGCCGACCGCCAGGCTCAGCAGCACCGCGGCGACCAGCACGGTCAGCGCGGCGGCGAGCCACAGTGCGCGGCGGCGCAGCAGGCGCCGTTTGCCGGGCGCGGTGGTGTCGGTCATGGCTCTCTCTCGCAGATAACTGAGGCAAACCTAAGTTCCGCGGAGAAGCCGGGGCAAATCACCCCCGTGTCCATGGTGGACGGGTTGGATAACCTGGCGGTATGCCCTCGACCCCGCCTGCCGCCCCGCTCACCGTCGGCTTCGACCTCGACATGACGCTGCTCGACACCAGGCTCGGCATCCGGGCCACCTATCTCGCGCTCTCGGCCGAGACCGGCACGTACATCGACGCCGACCTGGTGGTCACCCGGCTCGGCCCGCCGCTCCTGGACGAACTGGGCAACTGGTTCCCGGCCGACCGGCTGCCCGGCATCGCCGACCGCTACCGCACGCTCTACCAGGAGCACGCCTTCGCCCCCACCGTCGCCCTGCCCGGCGCCCACGCGGCGGTCGAGGCGGTCCGCGCGCACGGCGGCCGGGTCGCGGTGATCACGGGCAAGTACGAGCCGAACGCCCGGCTGCACCTGGAGCACGCGGGTCTGCACGCCGACGCGCTGGCCGGCGACCTGTGGGCGGAGACCAAGGGCGACGCGCTGCGCGAGCACGGTGCGACGGTCTACGTCGGCGACCACCTCGGCGACATCCGGGGCGCCCGGCACGCGGACGCGGTCGCGGTGGGCGTGGCCACCGGCCCCTACCGCGCGGACGAACTGCTGGCGGCGGGCGCGGACGCGGTGCTGGCCGACCTGACGGAGTTCCCGGCCTGGCTGGCCGGGCACCTGGCGGAGACGCTCTAGCGCCAGGGCCGGAGCGGGTGCCGCCGGGCGGTCAGGCCCCGACCCGGCGGCGCTGGGCGCGGGCCGAGAGCAGCAGGCCGGCCAGGGCGAGCAGGAAGCCCAGCGGCATCAGCATGCTCAGCCAGTACGCGGCCGTCGGCAGCGGGGTGAGGTGCAGGAACAGCGGGACGAAGGTGACCAGGGTGGCGAGCGCGCCCAGCCCGAAGACGATCGCTCCGGCCTTGACGTAGGCGTCGCCGTGGTCGGCGCTCTGGCTGCTCACTCTGGTCGCTCCTCTGCGGTCGGTCCTTCCCCCAGTCTGGCAGAGCGCCCGGACCGGTCGGTCGGAGCGTCCGGTCCGACCCGGCAGGGCGTCCGGTCCGACCGGCCCGCGGACCGCTTCGCGGACGGGCGGTCCGGTCACGTTGTGCAGTTTCCCGGCAGCTGGGAGTTTTGATCCCTGTTGAGCGGGGGTATGCAGGCTGTGCCGAGGGGTGCGACAAGTGCGCCCCGTCTCCTCAGACCGGGGGTGTGAGCCAGTGGACTGCGCCGCGTCGCGCCCCGGCCATGCCAGTACCGGGTCACCCGTGGCCGTCAGAGCCCCGCACGGATCTTTCGCGGAACGCGGATGAGGCAGTGACGGACCGTTAGTCTGCTTTCTACAGCGTGCTGACCACGAGCGCCCACCGGGCGTGCACGGAAGGTCGGCCCGCCCTCCCACCACCCAGTGATCCCCGGCCAGGGCCGGGATCCCTCACACCCACATCGAGGACTGTTCGAGATGCCCACCGGCCAGGTCAAGTGGTTCAACGAGACGAAGGGCTTCGGCTTCCTGTCGCGCGACGACGGCGGCGACGTCTTCGTCCACACCAAGGCGCTGCCCGCCGGTGTCACCGCGCTGAAGCCGGGCCAGCGGGTCGAGTTCGGCGTGGTCGCGGGCCACCGGGGCGACCAGGCGATGGCCGTGCAGCTGCTGGACGCACTGCCGTCGGTGGCCGCCGCCCAGCGCAAGAGCGCCGACGACATGGCGCCGATCGTCCAGGACCTGATCACCACGCTGGACGCGGTGCTGCCAGGCCTCCAGCACGGCCGTTACCCGGCCAAGCCGACCGGCCAGAAGCTGGCCGGCCTGCTGCGCGCGGTGGCGGACCAGTTCGACGTGTAGCCCCGCCCGGGCGCCCGGCTGGTCGGGCGCCCGGTCCTTGGGCGTCGGACCGGTCGGGCGTCGGACCGCTCAGAAGTCGAGCGCGCCCGGGGCGAGCGGGGGCACCAGCCCCTCGGCGGCGGCCCGGGTGAGCAGTGCGCGCACGGCCGCGTAACCCTCCTCGCCGAGGTCCGCGGTGAACTCGTTCACGTACAGCCCGATGTGCTGCTCCGCGACGGCCGGGTCCATCTCCTGCGCGTGCGCCAGCACGTACTCCCGGCCGGCCCGCGGGTCCGCCCAGGCCTGCCGGACGGAGGCGCGGATCGCCTCGCCGATCGCCCGCAGCCGCTCGGCGCCGAGCGAGCGCCGGGCGATGATCGCGCCGAGCGGGATCGGCAGGCCGGTCTCCCGCTCCCAGGCCTCGCCCATGTCGGCGAGGCTGTGCAACCCGTACTGCCGGTACGTGAAGCGGGCCTCGTGGATCACCAGGCCGGCGTCCACCCGGCCGTCCCGGACGGCGGGCATGATCTCGTGGAACGGCAGGACGACGATCTTCCCGAGCCCGCCGGGCACCGCCCTGGCCGCCCAGAGCCGGAACAGCAGGTAGGCGGTGGAGCGTTCGGAGGGCACCGCGACGGTCCGGCCGCTGAGGTCCGCCGGCTCCGGGGTCTCGTCGGCGGGGCCGGGGCGGGTGAGCACCAGGGGCCCGCAGCCCCGGCCGAGCGCGCCGCCGCAGGGCAGCAGGGTGTACTCGTCCAGCACCCAGGGCAGCGCGCCGTAGCTGATCTTGAGGACGTCCAGCTCGCCGCGTTCGGCGAGGCCGTTGGTGATGTCGATGTCCGCGAAGGTGACCTCGGGGGCCTCCGCGCCCGGCACCAGGCCGTGGGCCCAGGCGTGGAAGACGAAGGTGTCGTTCGGGCACGGCGAGTAGGCGATGCTCAGCCGTTCAGCCACGGCCGGCCTCCTTGAGCAGCTCGGGGTACGGGAGTTCGGCGAAGGCCCGTTCCAGCGTGGCCAGCGCCTCGCCGATCCGCCAGGCGGCCCGGTCGCGCGGGCCCACCGGGTTGGAGACGGTGCGCAGTTCGAACGCCGGCACCCCGTGCCGGGCGGCCGCCTCGGCCACCCCGAAGCCCTCCATCGCCTCGGCCACCGCGCGGGGGTGGCGGGCGGTCAGGGCCGCGGCGCGGTCGGCGCCGCCGGTCACCGTGGAGACGGTGAGCACGGTGCCGGTGACGGCCCCCAGTGCCTCGGCGGCGCGGGCCACGGCGGCGGCGGGCGGGGTGTGCCGGACGGTGCCGAAGCCCAGTTCGGTGACGTCGGCGAAGCCCTCGGGGGTCTCGGCGCCCAGGTCGGCGGCGACGATCGCGTCGGCGACCACGGTGGCGCCCACCGGCGCGTGCGGGGCGAAACCGCCGCCGATGCCGGCCGAGACGGCCAGCCCGTAGCGGCGGGCGCCGAGCGCGGCGGACGCGGCCGAGGCGGCGGCGGCCGGGCCGACCCCGCCCGCCAGGACGTCCACCGTCACGCCCGAGGAGTGCTCGGCGCGGTGCAGTTCACCGCCCGGTACCGGCAGCGGGCGGGCGGTGCCGGCCAGGCCGCGCAGCACCGCCTCCGCCTCGGCCGGCACCGCGACGACGACGAGCAGCCGGGCCCGCTCGGGGCTCGACCGCTCGTCGGGGAAGGCGTGTGCGGTCATCGGGTGACCGTCAGGCGTCCTTGGTGTTCAGCTGGAAGTACCAGACGCCGTAGATGGCGTCGGGCTGCTTCGGGTCGGCCTCGACCACGGTGATCAGGGTCTTGCCGGAGGCGTTCAGCGCCTTGGAGGCCGGCACCATGCCCGAGAAGGTCGAGTTCTTGGCCGAGGAGGCCAGGATGAAGCGGCCGCCCTGGCTCGTCTGGCCGCCGTTGGTGTTCGCCCACCAGCCGCGGTCGGAGACGGTCGGGGTCACGCCGACGCCGATCCGGTCGCTGGCGACCACGTCGGACTTGGGGAGCCTGCCCTCGTCCAGGGCCTTGCTCGCCTTGTCCTGGCAGTCCTCCTGCTGCTGGTCCGTGAGCGGCTTGCCGTCGTTGAAGCAGAACGGCTCCGCCTCGGTCGAGGAGGTACCGACGGTGAGGGTCGCGCGGTGGTCGCTGGGCGCGGTCTGGCCCGTCGCGTAGGCGATGGACCCGCCGACCGTGCCGGCGCCGATCACGACGACGGCGCCGACGGCGGCGATGACACGGGTGCTGAGGCTCATGCGTCAGAGGCTACCGGGCTTTGCCGGTCACGCTACGCGGGGGTCGGCAACCGCGTGTTGTACCCGGGCGGGGGAGCCCCGCTCAGGCGACCCGGGGCGTGGCCGCCCGGTGGCGCAGCCCCACCTTGAACAGGCTGCGGACCGTCCAGAGCAGCACCACGCCGACCACCCCGGCGGCCACCGAGAGCCCCAGCGCGCCGTCCAGCGGCAGCAGGATGCCGACCGCGCCGCCGGCCACCCAGGACAGCTGGAGCAGCGTCTCCGAGCGGGCGAAGGCCGAGGTCCGCACCGCCTCCGGGACGTCCCGCTGGATCAGCGCGTCCAGCGCCAGCTTTCCCAGCGAGGCCGCCACCCCGGCCGCCCCGGCGACCACCACCACCGTCACCACGCCGTACCAGAGCGCGGCCGCGGCCGTCGCGCAGGTCGCCAGCAGGATCATCGCGGTGATCGTCGCCTCGGTGCCCCGGGTGCGCAGCCACGAACCCAGCACCGAGCCCAGCGCGTTGCCCGTCCCTGCCGCCAGCGCCACCAGGCCGAGCGCCAGGGTCGGCCGCAGGCCGCCGACCGGATCGTCACGGAGCAGGAACGCCAGGAACATCACCAGGAAGCCGACCAGCCAGCGCAGCGCCGACATCGCCCGCAGCGCGAGGATCACCGACGGGCCGACCGTGCGCAGGGTGGCCTTCGGCGGCTGTACGGCGGCGGCCCCGCCGTCGGCGGGCGGCAGGGTGCCCCCGGGTGCCTCGGCGTGCAGGACGGCGCGCTGCTCGCCCTTGGCGGAGTCCACCGCGTGCGGCAGGTGGAAGGCCATCAGGGTGCCGATCACGAAGACCAGGAAGGCGCCGCGCAGCGGCCAGCCCGGGCCGATCAGATGAAGCAGCCCGCCCACCCCCGCCGCGACGCCGGTGGCCAGCAGCCCGGCCAGGGTGACCCGGGAGTTGGCCTTCACGAGCGACAGCCGGCTCGGCAGCAGCCGGGGCACCACGACGCTGCGCACCACCCCGTACGCCTTGGACGCCACCAGGACGCCCAGCGCCTCCGGGTAGAGGGCCAGCCCACCGCCCGCCATCGTGCTCGCCATCGTCCACGCCAGCACCGCGCGGGCCAGCATCGACATCGCCATCGCGGCCCGGCGGCCGTGCGGCAGCCGGTCCAGCAGCGGGCCGATCACCGGGGCCAGGACGGCGAACGGCGCCATGGTGATCAGGAGGTAGAGCGCCACCCGGCCACGGGCCTCGCCGGTCGGCACGGAGAAGAAGATGGTGGACGCCAGCGCGACGGTGATCAGCATGTCGCCGAAGGAGTTCAGCGCGTGCAGTTCGATCAGTTTGGCCAGGCCCGACTCGCCGGCGCCCTCGGCGGAGGTCGCCTTGCGGATCCGGCGGCCGGTGCCGTGCACCACCCGCCCGGTCTGGACGCCGGCGGCGGAGGCGGAGCGGACCAGGAAGTTGCGGCGGGGTCCCTCGGTCGCGTCGGCCCCGTCGGCCCCGTCGGCCCCGTCGGCCTCGTCGGTCCCGTCCGGCGCGGCGGGATCCGCCGGATCCGCGGGAGAGCCCGCAGGGCGCCGGCCGGGTGCGGGCGCCCCGGATGCGCCCACTGGCGGCGGTTCACCCGCGCCGAGGGCCGAAGACTGCTGTCGCGGCACGGCGTCCGCCTCGTCGGGGCTGCCTGCCTGCGAGGGGCGCAGTGCGTGCTGCGACGGGTGTTCGTCCGCCACAAGCCCATCCTGCCCCAGAATCGGGAACGCAACGCGGGATTCCGCTCCGCTCGGCGCGGCCCGATCGGCCCCGGCGGACGCCCCGGACTGTGCCGGGTGGCCGCCCGGCGGGTAGCCTGCCCAAGGTCCGCCCGAAGGCCCCGCCGGTGCCGGCCGGACGGA
The DNA here is from genome assembly GCF_044755565.1 of Kitasatospora sp. NPDC092286. Classification (NCBI taxonomy): domain Bacteria; kingdom Bacillati; phylum Actinomycetota; class Actinomycetes; order Kitasatosporales; family Streptomycetaceae; genus Kitasatospora; species Kitasatospora sp. NPDC092286. The sequence goes on from NZ_JBIVRD010000006.1 coordinate 105,161, forward strand.
CGGGCGGCGCGGCCGGTACCCGCAGCGGCCCGTGGTCGCGCAGAATGGACGAGGGACACCAAGCCGCGACGGACCATGCAACACGCCGTGGGCAACAGAAGAACTGGGAGAGAATCGACGCCGTGAGTGCTGCGATGCGAAGCCGTACCCCCGATCGGCTCTGTGCCGAGGCCGTCGAACTCGCCCGGCAGGCAGCGGACGAGGCCGTCGGACCGGAAACCGTAGGGGCGCACCTCGGTGTCCAGGCGGACGCCGACCGCGTCGTCACCCACACCTTCGAGTGCCTCGACGCCGCCTACCGAGGCTGGCACTGGGCCGTCACCGTGGCGCGCGCCCCGCGCGCCAAGAACGTCACCCTGGACGAGGTCGTGCTGCTGCCCGGTCCGGACGCCGTCCTCGCACCGCAGTGGGTGCCGTGGAGCGAGCGGCTGCGCCCCGGCGACATGGGCCCGGGCGACCTGCTCCCCACCGACGCCGACGACCTGCGCCTGGAGCCGGGCTGGACCGGCGAGGACGAACTGGCGCCGAACTCCGCGGTCGCGCTGGCGGCCGAGGAGGACGTGGTCGTCACCGACCCGCACATCCAGCCCGCCCCGGCCCGCGCCCAGATCAGCGCCGTCGCCGAGGAGCTCGGCCTGGGCCGCAGCCGGGTGCTCTCCCGGCTCGGCCTGCACCTCGCCGCCGACCGCTGGGAGAAGACGCACGGCGCGCAGACCCCGATGGCACAGGCCGCCCCCGCCTCCTGCAACAGCTGCGGCTTCCTGATCCCGATCGGCGGCTCGCTCGGCCAGGCCTTCGGCGTCTGCGGCAACGAGTTCGGCCCGGCCGACGGCCAGATCGTCTCCTTCGCGTACGGCTGCGGCGGGCACTCCGAGGCCGCCGTCATCCCGGCCCCGCCGGCGCCGTCCGAGCTGATCCTGGACGAGCTGGTGGTCGAGCCGCTGCAGCTCCACCCGGACCGCCTGTCGGGCTCGGTCGAGCCGGACGCCCCCGCCGAGGAGCTCGGTCACTCCTGAGCCCGTACCGCCCGCGGCCCGCCCACCCCCGAGGTGCGGCGGGCCGCGGCGTGTCCGGCCCGGCGGGTGCGGCCCGCGGGGGCGCGGCCGGTGTGCCGGAGCCCGTCGCGGTCGGGAGCACTGCCCGGGGCAGGGAAGAATGCCCCCGTACGAAGTACAGGGCGGCGGAAGGTGGCAGGTCCAGTGGAACCTCGGATCATCGGCAGCGGCACGGGCGGACACCTCGCGGACCTCTTCGGCAGTGCCGGGCTGCGCCGCCGGGTGCTGGACGCCTGGGCCGCCTCCCCGGCCCGGTTCCGGGAGGACGCCAACGCCGAGGAGGAGCTCGCCCTCGGCGGTTACCGCGACCGGCTGGTCGTCGAGTTGGCGCAGAACGCCGCCGACGCCGCCGTCCGGGCCGGCGGCGGTCCCGGCCGGCTGCGGCTCACCTTCGCCGGTGGTGTGCTCGCCGCGGCCAACACCGGCGCCCCGCTGGACGCCGCCGCCGTCGAGTCGCTGTCCACCCTGCGCGCCTCGTCCAAGCGGGACGCGGCCGGCCCCGAGGCGCCCACCGTCGGCCGGTTCGGCGTCGGCTTCGCCGCCGTCCTCGCCGTGACCGACGAGCCCGCCGTGCTCGGCGCCGCAGGCGGGGTGCGCTGGTCGCTGGGCGAGGCCCGCGCGCTGGCCGAGGAGCAGCCCGCGCTGGCCGAGGAGCTGCGCCGCCGGGACGGCCATGTGCCGCTGCTGCGCCTGCCGTTCGCGGCCGAGGGCCCGGCCCCCGACGGATACGACACCGTGGTCGTCCTGCCGCTGCGCGACGCCGCCGCCGAGGACCTCACCCGCCGGCTGCTGGCCGGTATCGACGACGCCCTGCTGCTCACCCTCCCCGGCCTCGCCGAGGTCGTGGTGGAGACCCCGGACGGCACCCGCACGCTCACCCGCTCCGCCGCCGAGCCGCGCCCGGACGGGGTCGTCGAGGTCACCGTCACCGACGACGCCGGCGGGCGGTCCCGGCGGACCGTCTGGCAGACCGCCGGAGCCTCCGGCCCGCTGGACGCCGCGCTGCTCGCCGACCGCCCCACCGAGGAACGCGCCCGCCCGCACTGGACGGTGACCTGGGCCGTCCCGGTCGCCGCCGACGGCACCCCGCAGCCGACCGGCATCGAACCGGTGCTGCACGCCCCCACCCCCAGCGACGAGCCGCTCGGTCTGCCCGCGCTGCTGATCGCCTCCTACCCGCTGGACTCCACCCGTCGGCACGTCGCCCCCGGCCCGCTCGCCGACTTCCTCACCGAGCGCGCCGCCGACTGCTACGCCGACCTGCTGCGCGCCCGTGGCGGCGACCTGGGCTCGCTCGGCCTCGTCCCCGGCCCGCTGGGCCAGGGCGCGCTGGACAACGCGCTGCGGGCCGCCGTCCTCGGCCGGCTGCCCGGCACGCCGTTCCTGCCGCACCCGACGCCCGTCGAGGAGGGCACGCCCGCGCTGCGCCCCCGGGACGCCACGCTGCTGGAGGGCGCGGACGGTTCGGTGGTCGAGGCGCTGGCGCCGATCTTCCCCGGGCTGCTGCCGGCCGGCCTGGAGCGCCGCAGCGAGCTGCGGGTGCTGAACGTGCGCCGGGTCCCGCTCGCCGAGGTGGTCGACCAGCTCGGCGGTCTGGACCGCGAGCCCGCCTGGTGGCGCAACCTGTACGCGGCGCTCGGCGCGGCCGACCCGGAGGCGCTTGGCGCGCTGCCCGTCCCGCTCGCCGACGGGCGGACGGTCACCGGTCCGCGCCGCGTCCTGCTGCCCTCCGAGGACGCCGACTGGGCCGCCTACCCCGGCTACCCCGAGTCGCTGGCCGGCGCGCTCGCCCTGCTCGACCTGCGGCTCGCCCACCCCGAGGCGGCCCACCCGCTGCTCGCCAGGCTCGGTGCGGCCACCGCCACCCCGGCCGGCGTCCTGGACACCCCCGAGGTGCGGGCCGCCGTCGCCCGCTCCTACGAGCTGGCCGAGGACGACCTGGACGCCGCCGTGGACCTCGCCGACTCGGTGCTCGCCCTGGTCAGGGCGGCCGCCCCGGCGGCCGGGGAACACCCGTGGCTGGCCCGGCTGGCGCTGCTGGACGACGAGGGCGAGCCGGCCCGCGCGGGCGAGCTGATCCTGCCCGACAGCCCGTTCGCGGCCCTCGCCCGGGAGGACGAGGCCGGGTGGGTGGACGACGAGCTGCTGGACCGCTGGGGCCCCGAAGTCCTCACCGCCGTCGGCGTGCTGGCCGACTTCGTCCTGGTCAGGGCCGAGGACGTGGTGCTCGACCCGGACGACCTGGAGCGGCTCGACCCGACCGTCCCCGCCGACCGCGCCGCCGGCGGCCACCCCACCGGGCTGCTCGACGAGGCGCCCGACGGGCTGGCCGAATGGGCCGAGGACGCCCTGGAGGCGCTGCACGCCGACGACGCCGACACCGCGGGCGTCCCGCCGGTCGCCGCCGAACTGCTGGCCGTCCGCGACCTCGACCTGGTGGACGACGACGCCTGGCCGCAGGCGCTGGCCGCGCTCGCCCGGCCGCCGTACCGGGACGCGGTGGTCAACCCCGTCCGCACCCTGCTGCCGGACGGCTCCTACACCGACCTGCCGCCGTACACGGCCTGGTGGCTGCGCGACCACCCGGTGCTGGACGGCCGGGAGCCGGCCGGTCTGCGCGCGGCCGGGGCCGACCCGCTGCTGCGCGGCCTCTACGAGGAGGCCAGGACCAGCCTGGACGAGCAGTTCCTGCACGCGCTCGGCGTGCGCACCACGCTGACCGCGCTGCTGGCCGAACCGCACGGCCCGGACGAGGTGCTGGACCGGCTCGTCGACCCGGCGTCCGAGATCGGCCACCGCCAACTGCACGGTATCCACAGCGCGTTGGCCCGCGTGCCGGTCGAGCGGATCGACCCGCTGGACGTGGTGCGGGCGTTGCCGCCACTGGATCCGGGCACCGGCCGCCGCCCGGCGCACACGGTGATCGTCGACGCCACCGAGGTGGTCGTCGCCGACGCCCCCGACCTGGTCCAACTGCTGCACCCGTACCCGCTGTTGCCGGTGGCCCCGGCACTCGCGGCCGACCTCGCCGAGCGGCTGCACGTCTCGCTCGCCAGCGAGGTGGCCGGCGGCCGGGTGCTCTCCGAGGGCCGGCTGCACCGCGTTCCGGCCGTGGTCCGCGAGCTGCTGCCCGGCTGCCCGGTCGCCTACGAGGAGCACGACGAGCTGCTGGTGGTCGGCCCGGACGGCAACGAGGCGGCCGTGGACTGGCGTTGGGACACCTCGGCGGACACCCCCGAGGCGCCGTACGACCCGGACGAGGCCGAAGCGGCGGACGAGGACGACGAGTTCGAGCTGCCGCCGGTGCCCGGGCTGCTGCACGCCGCCACTCCGGAGGGGCTGGCGGCCGGTCTGGCCTGGTCGGTCGGTCAGTGGCACCGCCGGTTCGAGGTGCTGGCCGCGCTCACCGAGCCCGACCGGGCCTACGAGCTGTCCGCCGCCCGGGACTTCGAGGGCTGACGCGGGCTCCTGGCGGTTCCTGGCGCACCGGGCCGGTCAACTGCCGCGCCGGTCGGCCTCGGTGCCCTGGCCCTACGGCCGGTCGTCTCCCGGCCCGGGGCGGCGCCGGCCGGCCCGGGGCAGCAGCCGGCGGTAGATCCCGACCGTGCTGCTCAGCCAGGCCGTCACCATCAGCACCTTGGCCGCGTCCCGCTGCCAGGGGGCCGGCTCGATCAGCGCGCCGATCCCCGCCAGCGCCAGGGCCAGCAGCCCGACCGTCAGCACTCCGCCGAGGAAGGCGGTGAACGCCTCCAGCTCCCTGCCACCGCGCGCCATTCGGCCCCCTTCCCGGGGCCATCATCCGCTATTCGGCCGACTTCCGCCGCATGATCCGCCAGACCACTTCCAGCATCAGACCGGCCGTCACGGCGATGCCGACGCCGACCAGAGGGTCGCGGGTGCCGACCAGCGAGAGCTGGAAGAAGTCCGACAGCCAGGGCACCAGCAGCACCAGGGCGAACGCCCCGCCCATCGTCCCGATCAGCAGCAGCCGCCACCAGTTGTACGGGCGGGCCACGATCGCCAGCACCCAGATCGCGACCAGGAACAGCGTCAGGGTGGCGACGCTGCTGTCGGCCTTGAGGTCGGTGGCGTGGTCGGACCGGGCCAGCGCGTACGCCGTGAAGGTCGCGGTACCGGCGATGATCCCGCCCGGGACGGCCAGCCGCAGCACCCGCTTCACAAAGCCGGTCCTGGCCCGCTCACTGTTGGGCGCGAGCGCCAGGAAGAAGGCCGGCACGCCGATGGTGAGGGTGGAGAGCACGGTGGAGTGGCGGGGGAGGAACGGGTACGGCGAGTGGGCGCAGATCACCAGCAGGGCGAGCAGCACCGAGTACACCGTCTTCACCAGGAAGAGGCCGGCCACCCGCTCGATGTTGCCGATCACCCGGCGGCCCTCGGCGACCACCGAGGGGAGGGTGGCGAAGGAGTCGTCGAGCAGCACGATCTGGGCGACGGCCTTGGTCGCGTCGCTGCCGGTGCCCATGGCCACGCCGATGTCGGCGTCCTTGAGCGCCAGCACGTCGTTGACGCCGTCGCCGGTCATCGCCACGGTGTGCCCGCGCGACTGCAGGGCGCCGACCAGCTCGCGCTTCTGCTGCGGGGTGACCCGGCCGAAGACGGTGGTCCGCTCGGCGGCGTCGGCGAACTCCTCCGGCTCGGCGGGCAGCGTCCGGGCGTCCATCGGGTGGTCGGCGCCGGGCAGGCCGAGGTGGGAGGCGACCGCGCCGACCGAGACGGCGGCGTCGCCGGAGATCACCTTGGCCTGGACCTGCTGCCCCTCGAAGTAGCGCAGGGTGTCGGCGGCGTCCTCGCGCAGCCGCTGCTGGAGCACCACCAGGGCGAGCGGCCGGAGGTCGGCGGCCGGGTCCGGGGCGTCCAGCGGGACGGTGGTGCGGCCGAGCAGCAGCACCCGCAGGCCCTTGGCGCCCAGCTCGTCCACCTCGGCGAGGGCGGGGTGCCCGGCGGGCAGCAGGACGTCGGGCGCGCCGAGCAGCCAGCTGGCCTCGCCGCCCTGCGGCTCCAGCAGCTGTACGCCGCTCCACTTGCGGGCGGAGGAGAACGGCATCGCCTCGATCACGCGCCAGCCGCCGGCCGCGGTGTTGCCGCCGGTGCCGTTTCCGTCGCCGCTGCCGGCGCCGTCACCGCTGCCGTAGGCGTCGATGACGGCCTGCATGGACGGGTTGGGCCGGGCGTCGGCGCCGGCCATCACCGCGAGCGCCCGTTTGATCGTCTCCGCCTCGTCCGGGCGGTCCTGGCCGCTCCGGCCGGCCTGGTCCTCCTGCTCGTCCTGGCCGCCCTGGCCGTCGGCCAGGACGCGCAGGTCGATGACGTCCATGCCGCCCTCGGTGAGGGTGCCGGTCTTGTCCAGACAGACGGTGTCCACCCGGGCCAGCCCCTCGATCGCGGGCAGCTCCTGCACCAGGCACTGCTTGCGGCCGAGCCGGACGACCCCGATCGCGAAGGCGACGGAGGTCAGCAGGACCAGTCCCTCGGGCACCATCGGCACGATGCCGGCCACCATCCGGCGAACGGCCTCCCGCCAGTCGCGCCCCTCGACCGCCAGCTGGCTGATGATCAGCCCGATCGCGGTCGGCACCAGCAGCCAGGTGATGAACCGCAGGATGCTGTTGATACCGCTGCGCAGCTCCGACTTCACCAGGGTGAACCGGCTGGCCTCCTCGGCCAGCTGCGCCGCGTACGCCGCGCGGCCGACCTTGGTGGCGGTGAAGGCGCCCGCGCCGGCCACCACGAAGCTGCCGGACATCACCTGGTCGCCGGGCTGCTTGAGGACGGAGTCGGGCTCGCCGGTGAGCAGGGACTCGTCGATCTCCAGGCCGTCGGCCTCGGTGACCTCGCCGTCGACGATCACCTTGTCGCCGATGCCGAGCAGCACGGTGTCGTCCAGCACGATCCCGCCGACGGCGATCTGCTGGACCGTGCCGTCCCGGCGGACCTGCGGTCTGGCCTCGCCGATCAGCGCGAGGCTGTCCAGGGTCTTCTTGGCGCGCAGTTCCTGGATGATCCCGATCGCCGTGTTGGCCACGATCACCAGGCCGAACAGGCCGTCCTGGAGCGGTCCGACGATCAGGATGATCCCGAACATGACGCCGATGAGCGCGTTGAACCGGGTGAAGACGTTGGCCCGGACGATCTCCCGGGTGGAACGGCTGGACCGGACGGGCACGTCGTTGACGTCCCCCCGCGCGACCCGTTCGGCGACCTCGGCGGAGGTCAGCCCGCCTCGCCGACCGGGCAGCAGCCCGAGTGGGTGGGCGCCGTCGGGCCGGTCTCCGGGCGTCTCTTCCTCGGGATGCGCTGGGTGCGTCATGGCACCGACTCTACGGGCGCCTTATGTCCGGTGCGTGCTACTAAAGGACTATTCAGTCCGACCGGGTGGCCGGGTTCTGGCCGTTCTCCCCGTCGGCCTGTCCGGCCTCCGCCCCGGCCGCGGCGGCGCGGTCGCGGGCGATCGCGGCCCGGCGGGCGCGGCAGTACCAGAGGCCGATCAGGCCGAGGACGGCGCCGGACAGGCAGATCCACGGCCAGTTGCCGTGGCCCTGCTCGGAGAGGGTGCCCTGGAAGGGGAGCAGCACCAGGAAGGCGACGAACCACAGCACCGTGCCGCCGCCGACGATGGCGACGTCGTTGGCCTCCAGCGGCGGGGGAGAGGGGTGCAGTGGCGTCTTGGGCATGGGGCCTAGCGTACGGGGCGGCGCCCGGTTGTCCGAGACCCCGCCGGGCCCCGTCGTTCTACGCGCGAAGATAGCGCGTGTGCGATCGGGGAATTCATACTTGAGGTTCCGGTTGGCCGTGCCATGCTCAGCGCGACTGTGTCTGCGTCCGCCCCGCCGGGCCGCCCGGCCACCGTCGCTCCGGGTGTCTCCCCTCTCCTCAGCCCCCACAAGAGGACGCACGCCCATGTCAACGGCCCAGCCGACCACCGAGTCGCCCGAGCCTGCCCCCACGGTGCCCACTCCCCCGAACGGCACCCTGGACCGCTTCTTCCGCATCTCCGAGCGCGGCTCCAGCCTGCCGCGCGAGATCCGGGGCGGTGTCGCCACCTTCTTCACGATGGCGTACATCCTGGTGCTCAACCCGATCATCCTGGCGAGCGCCACGGACATGACCGGGGCCCACCTGGACAGCGCCCAGCTGGTCACCGCCACCGCGCTCACCGCCGGCCTCACCACCCTGCTGATGGGTGTGATCGGCAACGTCCCGATCGGTCTGGCGGCCGGCCTCGGCGTCAACACCATCGTGGCCCTCCAGCTCGCCCCCAAGATGACCTGGCCGGACGCCATGGGCATGGTGGTCCTGGCCGGCTTCGCGATCATGCTGCTGGTCGCCACCGGTCTGCGCGAGCGGGTCATGAACGCCGTGCCGCTCGGCCTGCGCAAGGCCATCGCGATCGGTATCGGTCTGTTCATCAGCCTGGTCGGGCTGGTCGACTCCGGCTTCGTCAGCCGCATCCCGGACGCCGCCCACACCACCGTCCCGCTCCAGCTCGGCGCCAACGGGCACCTCCTCGGCTGGCCCGTGCTGATCTTCGTGCTGGGCCTGCTGCTGACCCTGGTCCTGCTGGTCCGCAAGGTGCCCGGCGCGATCCTGATCAGCATCGTGGCGATGACCGGCCTCGCCGTGGTCATCGACAAGATCGCCGACGTCCCCGCCCTGAAGTGGGGCCTCACCGTCCCGTCCTGGCCCGGCAACCCGGTCGCCGCGCCCGACTTCGGCCTGGTCGGCAAGGTGAGCCTGTTCGGCGGCTTCGAGAAGGTCGGGGTCCTGACCGGGATCCTGTTCGTCTTCACCGTCCTGATGTCCTGCTTCTTCGACGCGATGGGCACCATCCTCGGCGTCGCCGACGAGGCCCACCTGCTGGACGAGAAGGGCGACCTGCCCGGCATCAACAAGATCCTGATGGTGGACGGCATCGCCACCGCCGCCGGCGGCGCGACCTCCTCCTCCGCCAACACCTGCTTCGTCGAGTCGACGGCGGGCGTCGGTGAGGGCGCGCGCACCGGGTTCGCGTCCATCGTCACCGGCGCGCTCTTCCTGGTCGCGCTCTTCCTCACCCCGCTCGCCACCATGGTCCCCGCCCAGGCCGCCACCCCGGCCCTGGTCACGGTCGGCTTCCTGATCCTGGCCAACTCGATCAAGGAGATCGACTGGGCCGACTACACGATCGCGATCCCGGCCTTCGTCACCATCGTGATGATGCCCTTCACCTACTCGATCACCAACGGCATCGGCTTCGGCTTCATCACCTTCTGCGTGCTGCGCCTCGCCGCCGGCCGCGGCCGGAGCGTCCCGGTGCCGCTCTACGGGGTGGCGGCGGTCTTCGCCTTCTACTACCTGATGCCGGCCCTCGGCCTGCTCTGACGCCTACGTCCTTCGTGAGCCCTCCCGCGCGTCGCGCGGGAGGGCTCACGGCGTTCGCGGTCGGCCCGAGTAGCGGTTTCCGGGGGCGGGTCGCGTCACATGTTCCAGAGGACGGTGGCCGGCCGGGGCGTGGGCTCGACGTCGACGGGCGGGTGCCAGTCGCCGGTCTTGAAGAACTCCTCGATGGTGGGGACCCAGGGCTTGTAGTCGATCCCCTTCTCCTTCAGCCAGGCGTCGTCGTAGTACTCCTTCTGGTAGCGGTCGGCGGAGTCGCACATCAGGGTGGCGACCTTTCCGCTCCGGCCGCTCTCCTGCATCGTGAGCAGGATCCGGATCGCCCCGAACAGACCGGTGCCGGTCGACGGCCCGGCCTTGATGCCCCACCCGGCGTCGGCGGCCACCCGCATGGTCGCCACGGACGCCGCGTCGTGCACCTGGATCATCCGGTTGACCATGGGGAACAGGAACGACGGCTCGACCTCCGGCCGGCCGATCCCTTCGATCCGCGAACCCTGGTCCTTCACCGTGCGGTCGTCGTCGCGCCAGCCGCGGAAGTACGCCGAGTGGTCCGGGTCCGTGACGCAGACCCGCAGCCTGGTCTGGGCGTACCTGGCGTAGCGGCCCACCGAGGTCGCCGTGCCGCCGGTGCCCGCGCCCATGACGAACCAGTCCAGTTCCGGCACCGCGCCGAGCAGTTCCGGCGCGAGGCCGTGCTCGCCGCGCCAGTCGTAGGCCCGCTCGGCATAGGTGAACTGGTCCAGGAAGTAGCCCTTCTTCGTCACCGCCAACGCCCGGGCCTGGGCGACGATGTCGCCCTTCACCGGGACCGGGGTGCCGCCGTACTGCTTGATCAGCTCCAGCTTCTCCTTCGAGGTGCTCTCCGGCACCACCGCGTAGAACTCGATGCCGAGCTGCTGGCAGTACCACGCCTCGGAGACGGCGGTCGAGCCGCTGGACGCCTCGATCGCGGGCGTCTTGGCGGTCAGCTGCCCGCTGGCGAGGGCGTTGGTGAGCAGCGCCTCGGCGAGGCGGTGCTTGTGGCTGCCGGAGGGCTGCTCGGACTCCTTCTTGATGTGCAGCTCCAGTCCCGCGAGCTTCGGTGGCAGCGGGATCCGCTGCACCGGCGTCTTCAGGGGCTGAAGCTTCTCCCGGATCAGCTGGATGCGGGTGTCGACCCACTGGCGGTCGTCCGGGTAGACGTCAGAGATGTCGTCGTCATCGTTCTGGTCCCCCGGGGTCCCGCCCGTTGTCACGCGCTGTGCCACGCTCATCTGCGTCCTCCACCGGTCCGGCATCCACCGCCCACGGGAGAGGGCGGAATGACGCCATCCCTAGCAGTCCGGGCGTCCGTCGGGTGGGACGCGCGGGGCGGAGCCGTGCGCACATCACCTGTGCGGTGGAACGCCGTCCCGGTTCGGCGGCAACCGCGTTGACGGCCAGGGCGGTTGTCCGCCGGGCGGACCTGCCCCCGGGCAGGCGCCCTGGTGGGCCGACGCGATCGGTGGCTACATTCGGCCGTGGCAGTGCCGAAGCGGATGCTTCTTGCCCGGGGAGGCCTGATGGTGCGTGGTGGATCCGGCGGGCGCGGCGGACGGTTGCCGTCCTCGCAGTGTTGTGCGGGGTGCCGGCGGGCTCGCCGGGGGTAGGCGAGGCGGCCGAACAGGGCGTCTTGCCGGGCCAGTTGACGGTGAGTGCAGCCCGCACCAGCCCCGGGTCGGTCGACGCGGGAGGCGTCTACAACTACGTTCCCTCGGTGATGCGGGACGGGCTGTACCGGATGTGGTGGTGCGGGTCGGACGCGGCCCACCCGGGCGACCACATCTTCTACGCCGAGTCGTCCTCGCTGGACGGCCCGTTCCACGCCCGCGGCAGCAACGCCCCCTACCAGGTGGTCTTCTCGCCCACCGGCGGGGCGACCTTCGACGGGCAGCACACCTGCGATCCGTCGGTGCTGAGGGTCAACGGCATCTACTACCTGTACTACGGCGGCCTGCGCGGGCCGGGGGCGTCCACCGGGATCGGGGTCGCCACCAGCGCCGACGGCATCAACTGGACCAGGGCCAACGGGGGTGCGCCGATCGTCACCCCGGCCTACCGGCAGGACACCGGAAACGGCTATGGCGCCGGCCAGCCGGCCGTCTCGTACCTGGACGGGCGCTTCTACCTCATGTACACCGACACCACCGGGGCGGCCTCCTCGCCGAAGAACGGCCAGGGCTTCCCCGAAGGCGCGGGCCAGTACCTCCTGCGGTCCGCCGATCCGGGCTTCCAGTCCGGGGTGGAGGAGCTGACCGCCGGCGGATTCCAGCCCCGGACGGCGGCCAACCACACGGCGTACAACGGCATCGGCAACTACTACAGCGTCGACCTGCAGTACAGCGACGCCCTGGACTCGTGGATCGTGGCGCACTCCGACGGCCCCGACTCCAGGCTGACCTTCCTCTCGCCCGACTTCTCGTCCCGGACCTTCGCCGATGTCGCCATGCCGCGGTCCGTGGTCGAAGGGCCGGGGCTGGTCTCGCGGCCGGACCGGCACGCGGTCGCTCCGGTCGGCGGCCGATGCGGCGTCGTCCCGGTCGACATCGTCAACGCGGCCGCCAGCCCCGTCGCTCCGACCGGCCTCGCGCATGCGGGTGTGGACGTGTCGGCGGGTCGGTCCTGCGCATCGATGGCTCCCGGCCAGGTCGCCCGGGTGTTCGAAGGCTATGGCATCCAGGTGCCCGGTCTGCCGCCGGCGTTCATCGACGGAGGCCTGCGGCTGCAGTCCGCCGGTCTCCCGCCGATCCAGGACGTGACCAGGAACTTCGTCGTCACCACCCCCGAGGTCTTCTACAGCATCCCCTACGGGGCCTCGCTGTTCGTCGGGCAGACGGTGGTGGGTGCGCCGGGCCGGCCGGCGGCCTTCCTGCTGGACAACTCCACCAAGTGGCCGATCAGCGCCCTGAAGATCATCACCGACAACGGCTCGACGATCACCATGGTCGGTACGGCGCAGTACGACGCCTACCCGAGTGGGCCCGCCCTCTACCTGGTGCAGTAGTGGTCGCCGGGCGGGTGGACAACCGCCGGTTGACGGGGAGTGCCAAAAAGGTCCCTGTGTAGGGAAGTTGACGGCGGGCATACTGCCTGAACGGGAGACGTGGAGGGGGCGCGGCCGATGGTGCAACAGGATCCGCCCGGGGGAGACGAGGCGAAGCTGCTGCCTGAGCTGTTCTGGACGGCCGACAAGGCGTCCCTGGACGGCCAGCGCGAGACGCTGCGCTGGTACCGGGGGCTGATCGCGATGCTGGTGGTCGCGGCGGTGGTGGGCTCGCTGCCGGGGCCCGAGCACCGGGGGGACAGCGACATCACGCCGCTCTTCTCGGTGGTGGCGTTCCTCGTCGCGGGCTACTTCTGGTCCCGGCTGCGGCGCGGCAACCCGCAGGGGCGCTGGTACGAGGCCAGGGCGGCGGCCGAGTCGGTGAAGACGCTGGCCTGGAAGTACTCGATGCGGGCGCGGCCGTTCGACGGCGAGGCGGAGTCGGCGGAGGTGGACCACGGCTACCTGCTCCAACTGGAGGACGTGCTAAGGGCCTTCGAGGACCCGGAGATCGTGCCGCCGGGCACCGTTCCGGAGATCACCGCGGAGATGCGCCGGGTCCGGTCCGACAGCCTGATCGCACGCCGAACGCTCTATCTGCGCACCCGGGTCGAGGGCCAGCGCACCTGGTACCGCTCGCGGGCCGAGGCGTGCGAGTCGCAGGCGGTGTCCTGGGGGCTGGGCATCGCCACGCTGATCATCGTCGGTGCGGCGGCGGCGATCGCGCAGGCGGTCGGCGCGCTGCCGGTGCACATCTTCGGCGCCAGCTCGGCCGCGGCCGCGGCGGTGATCGCCTGGACCCAGCTGAAGCAACTGCGTCCGCTGGCCGCCGCGTACCAACTGGCCGCGCGTGAGCTGGAGAACGTCGGCAACCAGCTCTCCGACCTCGACCTGAAGGCTCCGGACGCCGAGGCGCGCTGGGGCCGGCTGGCCGCGGAGGCGGAGGACGCGGTCTCACGCGAGCACACCACCTGGCGGGCCCGCCGCGCCTTTCCGCGCTGAGACGGGGCGCGCGGGGCGCTTTGCGGGAACAGGGGGTCGTGAGGAGTTCAAGCAGGGTTCGCGGGCTGCCGAAAACAAGGTATGCGCGGTTCGCGAAAACCGGGCCGGACAGCGCCGACCGTAGTCGTCGGGGGTTTCCGGATCCTGGTCGCATCGCCTCCGCGCACTGACATCCGTCACTGCCTGGAGGCACCCTTGCGCATTCTCCTGATCGCCGACGCGTTCAACAGCCTGACCCAGCGGATCCACACCGAGCTCCGCGAGCGGGGCCATAAGGTCGGCGTCCAACTCGCCCTCGGTGACGATCAGATGAGGGCCTCCGTCACCTGGACCGACCCCGAGCTGATCGTCTGCCCGATGCTCACCAGGGCGATCCCGGAGGACATCTGGTCCACCCGGACCGTCCTGATCGTGCACCCCGGTCCCAAGGGCGACCGCGGTCCGTCCTCGCTCGACTGGGCGATCATCGGGGGCGCGGAGCGCTGGGGCGTGACCGTCCTCCAGGCGGTGGGGGAGATGGACGCCGGGGACATCTGGGCGTCCGTCAACTTCCAGGTGCCGGAGTGCGGAAAGAGTGAGCTGTACCGGTGCGAGGTTGCCGACGCGGCCGTGGAGGCCGTGCTGCTGGCGGTGCGGCGGTTCGAGGGCGGCCTCTTCACCCCCGAGCCGCTGGACTACGACCGGCCGGACATCCGCGGCCGGCAGCGGCCCTTCCTCACGCAGGAGATCCGCCGGATCGACTGGGCCGTCGACGACACCGACACCGTGCTGCGCAAGCTGCGTGCGGGCGACTCGCAGCCGGGCGTGCTGGACGAGCTCTACGGGCGCGAGTACTTCCTGCACGGCGGCCACCCCGAGGACCAGCTGCGCGGCAGCAGGCCCGGCGCGGTGATCGCCGTCCGGGACGGCGCGATCTGCCGCGCCACCGTGGACGGCGCGGTCTGGATCCCGCAGCTGCGTCCGCGCCGCACCCCGGGCGGGCCGGCGACCTTCACGCGGCCGGCCGCGGCCGTGCTGGCCGAGAAGCTGTACGGGGTCCGGGAGGTGCCGGTCAGCCCGGTCGACGCGGCCCGCCGGGAGACCTGGTCGGAGATCCGGTACCACGAGCAGGACGAGGTCGGGTTCCTCGAATTCTCCTTCCCCGGCGGGGCGATGAGCACCGACCAGTGCCGTCGGCTGCTCGCCGCCTACCAGGCGGCGGTGGACCGGCCGACCGCGGCGCTGGTGCTCGGTGCGGCCCGGGACTTCTTCTCCAACGGCATCCACCTCAATGTGATCGAGGGGGGCTCGTACCCGGCGCTGGAGTCCTGGGAGAACATCATCGCGATGGACGACCTGGTCGAGGCCGTGCTCACCACCACCGACAAGCTGACCGTCTCGGCGCTGTCCGGGAACGCGGCCGCGGGCGGGGCGATGCTGGCCATCGCCGCCGACGAGGTCTGGTGCCGCGAGTCGGTGGTGCTCAACCCGCACTACCGGCTGCTCGGCCTGCACGGCTCCGAGTACTGGACGTACACGCTGCCACGCCGGGTCGGCGCCGAACAGGCGGAGCGGCTGACCTCGGCCGCCCTGCCGGTCGGCGCGGTGCGGGCGAGAAGGCTGGGACTGGTGGACCGGACCTTCGGCGGTGACGCGGCGGAGTTCCGCCGCTGGGTGACCCGGGAGGCGTCCCGGCTGGCCGGTGCGCCGGAACTGGCCGGCCGGCTGCTGGAGAAGAAGCGCCGCCGGACCGAGGACGAGGACGTCAAGCCGCTGGCCCAGTACCGGGCGGAGGAGCTCCGGCGGATGCACCGCAATTTCTTCCGGGACGGGGAGCCGTACCACGAGCTGCGACGCGGCTTCGTGCACAAGGTCACCCCGCTCCGGACGCCGGAGCGCCTGGTGGGGCTGTTGGGACGCGCGGACTGACCGGGCGGCGAGGGCGCCGCACCGTGGGCCGACGGTGCGGCGCCCTCACCGTCGGCGCGCCACGCAGCGCGCCACGCAGCGCGGCACACGGCGCGGCACACGGCGCGCCACACGGGGTGGGCGCCCGCGTCGTGGCGTCACTCCAATGGCGCTAGGCCGAACGGGTGGCCGGCCGGATCGATCAGCACCTTCAGCGTGCGGCCGTGCTGGTACCGCGGCTCGGTCGCGCCGAGGGCGAGCGCGCGGACGGTGGCCTGCTCCAGGTCGTCGACGTAGAAGTCCAGATGGAAGTGCTTGCCGCCGTCCGGCTCGGTCCACTGCTCCGGCCGGTACCCCCGCACCCGGCCGAACCCCAGCGGACTGCCGCCCTCGGGGTTGTCCAGGATGGCGAAGTTCTCGTCCACGTGCCGGGTCTCCCACCCGAGCAGCTCGCCGTAGAACGCGGCCAGCGCGACCGGGTCGGCGCAGTCGATGGTGACCATGGCGAGGCGGGCGAAGCCGGTGTCGTTCTGCTCGGCGGCGGCGTCGGACATTTCTGGTCGGCCCTTCTGCTGAGGGGTGGTGCAGATCGGATCACGACCAGCATCGCGCTCACGGTGCCGCTCGGCGCGGTCAGGAGGTGGGGATGGTGCCGCGCGGGGGAACGCATTTTCCTTAGCGAGAGTAATGACGTAGGCTAAAGAACATGCCCGAGATGTCCGAGCAGGACCTCGCAGCGATCAGTCAGCTGCGATCGTCCACCATGCGCCTCTCCCGTCGTCTGCGTCACCAGCGTGTCGAGGAGTCGCTCAGCCCTACCGAGATGGGGGTGCTGGGCACCCTCGCGCGATGCGGCAAGGCCACGCCGGGTGAGCTCGCCCGGAAGGAGCACGTGCAACCGCCCTCGATGACCAGGATCGTCGCGATGCTGGAGGAGAAGGGCCTGGTGCGGCGGGAGCCGCACCCCGAGGACCGCCGGCAGGTGGTCGTCAGCAGCACCGAGCAGGCCGAGGTGATCCTGGCGGAGAGCCGCCGGCGTCGCAACGCCTGGCTCGCCGAGCTCGCCGAGGGGCTCGACGAGGACGAGTGGGCCGCCCTCCGGCAGGCCGCGCCCGTGCTCTACAAGCTCGCACACCTGTAGGCATATCCGTTCCGGTCAGCCGCCGGAGGGCAAAGGAGTACCGCATCACCGCAGGACCGATCACTGACACCAGGAGCGCGACGACCACCCCACGGGTCGTCGCGCCGCGAGGGGAGACCAACGTGACACCGCCGGCCGCAGCCAGCGCCGCCGCCATCCGCACCGACGACCCGACCACCGACCCCGCCGCGGCCACCGCCGCGGCCGCCGATTCCCAGGCACCCGCCCCGACGGGGCTGCCCGGCAACGGCGACGACGACCCCGACGAACGCACCGCGGCGGCCACCCCCGCCGCTTCCGTCCCGCCCGCCGCCCGCTTCACCCGGCCCGGGGGGATGTTCTCCTCGCTGCGCGTCCGCAACTACCGCTACTACTTCGCCGGCCAGGTGGTCTCCAACACCGGGACCTGGATGCAGCGGATCGCCCAGGACTGGCTGGTCCTCAGCCTCACCGGCAGCCCGTTCGCCGTCGGTATCACCACCGCCATGCAGTTCCTGCCGATGCTGCTGCTCGGCCTCTTCGGCGGTGTGCTCGCCGACCGGATGCCCAAGCGCCGGCTGCTGATCTGCACCCAGGGCGCGATGGGCCTGCTTGCCGCGGGCCTCGCCGTCCTGACCATCGGCGGCGTGGTGACGCCGTACTACGTGTACGTGTTCGCGCTGCTGCTCGGCCTGGTTACGGTGGTGGACAACCCGACCCGGCAGGCCTTCGTCTCCGAGATGGTCGGTCCGAAGGACCTCGCCAACGCGGTCAGCCTGAACGCCGCCAACTTCCAGACCGCCCGGCTGGTCGGCCCCGCCGTCGCGGGCCTGCTGATCGCCGCGGTCGGCAGCGGCTGGGCGTTCGCGGTGAACGCGCTCTCGTTCGCCGCCGTGATCGGCGGGCTGCTCGCGATGCGGCAGAGCGAACTGCGCCCGATCGAGCCGATCGCCCGCCAGAAGGGGCAGTTGCGCGAAGGGCTGCGCTATGTGAAGGAGCGGCCCGAACTGCTCTGGCCGATGGTGCTGGCCGGGTTCATCGGCACCTTCGGGTTCAACTTCCCGACGCTGCTCTCCGGTTTCGCCTACGACACCTTCAAGGTGGGTGCCGGGCAGTACGGCCTGCTGAACACCGCGATGGCGGTCGGCTCGCTGGCCGGCGCGCTGCTGGCGGCCCGCCGGGGCGTGCCGCGGCTGCGCCGGCTGGTGGCCGCGGCGCTGGCCTTCGGGATGCTGGAGGTGGTGGCCGCCTTCGCGCCCGGCTACTGGACCTTCGCGGTGCTGCTGACCCTGATCGGGGTGTTCGGCCTGAGCTTCAACACCTCGGTCAACGCCACGCTGCAGCTGGCCACCGATCCCGAGATGCGGGGCCGGGTGATGGGTCTGCTGGTGCTGGTGTTCACCGGCGGCACCCCGATCGGCGCGCCGGTCGTCGGCTGGGTGACGGCCTCGTACGGGCCCCGGCTCGGGCTGCTGGCCTGTGGCGCGGTCTCGGCGCTGGCGGCCGTCACGGTCGGCCTGGTGCTGGCCCGCAGTGCGGACCTGAGGGTGCGGGTGGACCTGCACCCGGGACGCGGTGGCCGGGTGGTCGCCTTCGTGCCGCGGACCACCGCGCCCGCCAGGTCGGAGCTCGCCGCCGCCTGCTGATGACGCGTCAGTCGCCGGATGCGCCTCGCGCGCCCGGTGGCTGACTCGACGTCAGATCCGGATCGCCAGGATCTGGCCGTGCCAGGTCCCGTTCGGCTGGTCGACCTCGAAGGTCTCCGTCTCGGTGAAGCCGAGCGCCAGGTACTGGCCGACCAGCCGGCGGTCGCCGCCCGCGTAGCAGTCCACCCGGAGCAGCCCGATGCCCCGGGCTCGGGCCTCCTCGACGGCGTCGGCGACCAGCGCGGCGCCGATGCCCGAGCCCGAGCGGGCCCGGTCGGTCACCAGGCTGCGGACGTACAGCTCGCGCTCGCCGGCGGGGGTGGCGTACTCGGGCGCCTGTTCGGACAGGACGCAGGATCCGACGGCCCGCCCGTCGCCGTCCACCGCGAGCCGGATCAGGAACGGCTCCCGGCCGTACTGCTCGACGCGCTCGACGGCGGCCGGCCGGCTGCTCCAGGGCTGGTCGCCCCACTGGCCGGTGCGTCCGCGGGCGACGAGCCAGGCGACGGCGCCGTCGAGCAGGGCGAGGACTTCGGCGATGTCGTCGGGGCCGCCGGTGCGGATCTTCAGGTTGCTCGTGTTGTTCACGACAGCCGTTCTAGCCCAGACCGGCTCGCGCGGGAAGATGGCTTCATGAGGCTTTTTGTGGCGGTGCTGCCACCGGTCGAGGCGCTGCAGGGGCTTGCCGACGCGGTCGCCCCGGTACGCGAGCTGCCGGGGGCGGACCGGCTGCGCTGGACGGCCGTCGAGGGCTGGCACCTGACGCTGGCCTTCCTCGGCGGGGTGGCGGCCGAGCGGCTGCCGGAGCTGGAGGCGGGCCTGGCCGCCGTGGCGGAGCTGCACCCGGCGCACCGGCTGCGGCTGTCCGGCGCCGGGCGGTTCGGCGACCGGGTGCTCTGGGCCGGGGTGGAGGGGCAGACCTGGGCGCTGCGGCGGCTCGCCGAGGCGGTGAACGAGGCCACCGCGGAGCTGGTCGGCGAGGTGGACGCGTTCCGTTTCCACGCGCATCTGACCCTGGCCAGGGCCGGCTCCTCCCGGGGCCACCGGCGGGCCGTGCAGCGGGTCGCGGCGGCCGAGCTGGAGGGCATGGCCGAGGCGCTCGGCGCGTACCGGGGGCCGGAGTGGGAGGCCGCCGGGCTGCACCTGATGAAGAGCGACCTGGACGGCGGCTTCGCGCACTACGAGACCGTCCGCCGCTGGCCACTGGCCCGCTGGAGCTGAGCCGCCGCGGGCCGCTCCCGGACCTCGGCGTCCGGCCGGGGGAGGGCCGGGGGTACGCTCGTTGACCGTGGATCCCAAGACTCGTATGCGTATCGTGACCGGCGCCCTGGTGCTGCTGCTGGCCGTCGTGGTGATCAGCTCGCTGATCGGGAAGTGACGCGCCGGCCGGAGTGACGCGTCCCGGCGCCGTGCGCGGCCCCGGGCGGAACGCGAAAGGGCCACCGCCCGCAGGCGGTGGCCCTCACGTGTGCGCGGGTGTCAGAGCTGCTCGACCACGTAGTCGACGCAGGCGGTGAGCGCCTCGACGTCCGCCGGGTCGATGGCCGGGAACATCGCGATGCGCAGCTGGTTGCGGCCCAGCTTGCGGTACGGCTCGGTGTCGACGATGCCGTTGGCACGCAGTGCCTTGGCGACGGCGGCCGCGTCCACCGCGTCGTCGAAGTCGATCGTGCCGACGACCTGCGAGCGCTCGGCCGGGTTCGCCACGAAGGGGCTGGCGAAGGAGGACTTCTCGGCCCAGCCGTACAGCCGGCTCGCGGAGTCGGCCGTCCGGGCGACGGCCCAGTCGAGGCCGCCGTTGCCGTTCAGCCACTCCAGCTGGTCGGCCAGCAGGAACAGGGTGGCGATCGACGGGGTGTTGTACGTCTGGTCCTTCGACGAGTTGTCGATGGCCGTCGGCAGGTCGAAGAAGGGCGGGATGTAGCGGCCGGAGGCGGCGATCTCGGCGGCGCGCTCCAGGGCGGCCGGGGAGAAGGACGCCAGCCAGAGGCCGCCCTCGGAGGCGAAGGACTTCTGCGGGGCGAAGTAGTAGACGTCGGTCTCGGTGATGTCCACCGGCAGACCGCCGGCGCCCGAGGTGGCGTCCACCAGGACGAGCGAGCCCTCGTCGCCGCCGGCCGGGCGGTTGATCGGCATCGCGACGCCGGTGGAGGTCTCGTTGTGGGTGAGCGCGTAGACGTCCACGCCGGCCTCGGCGACCGGCAGCGGGTGGGTGCCCGGGGCGGTCTTGATCACGGTCGGCTCGGCCAGCCAGGGCGCGGCCTTGACCGAGGAGGCGAACTTGGACGAGAACTCGCCGAAGTCGAGGTGCTGGGACTTCTCCCGCACCAGGCCGAAGGCCGCGATGTCCCAGAAAGCGGTGGAACCGCCGTTGCCGAGCACCACCTGGTAACCCTCGGGGAGGGAGAAGAGGCTGCTCACGCCCTCGCGTACGCGCTTGACCAGGTTCTTGACCGGGGCCTGGCGGTGCGAGGTGCCGAGCAGGGAGGTCTCGGTGGCGGCGAGGGCACTCAGGGCCTCGGGGCGCACCTTGGACGGGCCGCAGCCGAAACGGCCGTCTGCGGGCTTGATGTCAGCGGGGATCTGGATCTGAGCCACGGGCGCAGCCTACCGGCCGCGGTTGCGCGGGTGGAACGGCAGTCCGCCCGCTGAGATGTGATCTTCACGGCCACGAGCTGCGGGAACAGCGGGTCCGGGGACGGCCGGACCCGCTGCTCAGCGGGGGTTTCGGTCAGTGCGCGATGGCGTCGTAACCCGCGATCTCGCGGGGGCTGCGCGGGCCCGGGCCGATGTAGCGCGCGGCGGGGCGCACGAGCCGGCCCGTGCGCTTCTGCTCCAGGATGTGCGCCGACCAGCCGGCCGTCCGGGCACAGGTGAACATCGAGGTGAACATGTGTGCGGGGACCTCGGCGAAGTCCAGCATGATGGCGGCCCAGAACTCGACGTTGGTGGCCAGCACGCGGTCGGGGCGGCGGTTGTGCAGTTCCTCCAGCGCGGCCTTCTCCAGCGCCTCGGCGACCTCGAAGCGCGGCGCGCCGAGCTCCTTGGCGGTGCGGCGCAGCACCCGGGCGCGCGGGTCCTCGGCGCGGTAGACGCGGTGGCCGAAGCCCATCAGCCGCTCGCCCTTGTCCAGCGCGTTCTTCACCCAGGCGGTCGCGTCGCCGGTGCGTTCGATCTCCTCGATCATGCCGAGGACGCGGGACGGCGCGCCGCCGTGCAGCGGGCCGGACATCGCGCCGACCGCGCCGGAGAGCGCGGCCGCGACGTCGGCGCCGGTGGAGGCGATGACGCGGGCGGTGAACGTGGAGGCGTTCATGCCGTGCTCGGCGGCGGAGGTCCAGTAGGCGTCGATGGCCTTGACGTGCTTCGGGTCGGGCTCGCCCCGCCAGCGGATCATGAAGCGCTCGACGACCGTCCCGGCCTTGTCGATCTCGCTCTGCGGAACCATCGGCAGGCCCTGGCCGCGGGCCGACTGTGCCACGTAGGAGAGCGCCATCACGGCGGCGCGGGCGAGGTCGTCGCGGGCCTGCTCGGCGGAGATGTCCAGCAGCGGCCTGAGCCCCCAGACCGGGGCGAGCATGGCGAGGGCGGACTGCACGTCCACCCGGATGTCGCCGGAGTGCACCGGGATCGGGAACGGCTCGGCGGCCGGCAGTCCGGGGTTGAACTCGCCGTCCACCAGCAGGCCCCAGACGTGGCCGAAGGAGACGTGGCCCACCAGGTCGTCGATGTCGACTCCGCGGTACCGCAGGGCGCCGCCTTCACGGTCGGGTTCGGCGATCTCACTCTCGAACGCGACGACTCCCTCAAGCCCGGGTACGAAGTCGGACATGCGACGGCTCCTTCAGTTCTGTGATCGGCGGGCCGCCGTGGTGGGACGGTACGCCAGTGACCGATGGGTGGTTGGCACTCGGTGCCAGAGTGACAGGCACGGGGTGCATTGCGCCATACACCACCGTGATGATGTTTTCCGTTGGCCCGGTTGACTTTGCGCCGGGGTTCCGGGCCGTCCGGGGAAATCCGTGGAACCAAACGCCAGGTTACGGACAAATCGCCATATGGCGGGCGGCCAAGCAGTGGCGAGTCACCTTATCTCCCACCGGGGTTTGTCCTGAGGTAGCGGTGCCGGTTGCTTGTCGTACGGGATGATGTTGGCGTGCAGACCCCGGAACGCGCCCAGTCGACGCCCCCGAGCCCCGCCACCCGGATCCTGGCCGACGAGGCCCGGCCCGGGCCGGACCTCACCGTGATGCGCAAGCACTACAGCCATGAGGGCCTGGTCGAGGAGCAGCTCGCCGCCGAGCCGATCGCCCAGTTCACCCGCTGGTTCCACGAGGCGGACGACGCCGGGGTGGTCGAGCCCAACGCGATGGTGCTCTCCACCGCCGACGCCGAGGGGCGGCCCAGCTCGCGCACCGTCCTGCTGAAGGGCTTCGACCCGCGCGGTTTCGTCTTCTTCACCAACTACGGCTCCCGCAAGGGCGCCGAGCTCGCCGTCAACCCGCACGCCGCGCTGCTCTTCCCGTGGATCGCGCTGGCCCGCCAGGTGATCGTCCAGGGCCGGGTGGAGAAGGTCGGCCGGGACGAGACCGCCGCCTACTTCCGCACCCGCCCGCACGGCTCCCAGCTCGGCGCCTGGGCCAGCGAGCAGTCCAGCCCGGTGGGCGGCCGTGAGGTGCTGGAGCGGCGCTACGCCGAGCTGGAGCGCCGCTACCCCGAGGGGGAGGGTGTCCCCGTCCCGCCGTTCTGGGGCGGTTACCGGGTGGTCCCGGCCAGCGTCGAGTTCTGGCAGGGCCGCGAGAACCGGCTGCACGACCGCCTCCGGTACCTCGCCGACCCGTCCGTCCCGACGGGCTGGCGGGTGGAGCGGCTCTGCCCGTGAACCCCGCCGCTCCGGTCGTGAACCCCCGCCGCTCCGGCCGTGATCCGGCCGGCCGGGCCGGTGATTCGCACGGCCGGACGGATGACAGCGGCGCGGCACGGCAGCCGTGCTGAGAAACAGTCAGGTGTAGGATGCCCGTCGCGGACCGGGTCCGATTGCGAACCGAGCCCGCTCCGCCGCGAGACCGAGTGAGGGACTGATGGGCGTCACCGATGCGGAAATCGGCTCCGGAGCCGGCTCTGTGCTCGGCTCCGATCTGGTCGATGTCACCGCGCTGCCGCCCGGTGAGCTGGAGGGGCTGCCCGGCACCGTCCTCGGCGACCTGCTCCGCCGGGTGGTCGGCGACGCCCTCACCCCCGGCGCCGAACCCGTCGCCGCCTTCCAGTCCGCCCTGTAGACCCGCCCCGCAGGCCCGGCCGGGGGCGGCTCTCCGGAGCCCTCGCCGAGGCCTGCCGGCGCCCCCTCCGCGCCCCGCGAGCTTCGCCAACTCCCGCGCGCGACCGGCTCGGTTCACGACATGCTGGGTATGACAGCAGCGCAGTTGTGAACGGGTCCGGGGGGTGCAGTGCGGCCGTACTTCTTCTTCAGTTACGCGCGGCGTGACTACCAGGCGGGGGACGCCTTCGTCGACCAGTTCTTCAACGACCTCAGGGACGAACTGGGCCGGATCGAACCCGCCGCCGGCGCCGGGCAACTCGCCTACCGCGACACCGAACAGCTACGCCTGGGCGACAACTGGGAGCAGCAGCTGGCCCTGATGCTGGCCCGCTGCCGCACCATGGTCGCGCTCTACTCCCCGGCCTACTTCGCCAGCCTGTACTGCGGCAAGGAGTGGACGGCCTTCCGCGGCCGGGTCCGCCGCCACCAGGAGCTGGCCGGCGACATCGTCCCGGCGCTGATACCGGTGCTCTGGGAGACCCTGCCCGGCGGCCTCCCCGACGAGGTCAGGAAGATCCAGTACGTCCAGGAGGACATGGGCGACGCCTACGCCCGCTCGGGCCTGCGCGACCTGCTGCGCACCGACCCGCTCGGCGCCGACTACCGGCAGGTCGTCCGGGTGGTCGCCGAGCGGGTCCGGGACGCCGCCGCCCGGCGGCTCGGCGAACTTCCCGAGTTCGACCTCGGCGCCGTCCGCGGCTACTTCCCGGTGGCGCCGTCGGTGCGGCCCGCGCCCACCGCCGGAATGGTCCGGCTGTTCGTCGCGGCCGGGCGCGCCGCCGACGCGGTGCCGCCGTCCGCCGGGCCCGGCGACGTCCGCGGCGGCGGCTGGTACGGCACCAAACCCTGGCACTGGGCGCCCTACCACCCGCCGACCCAGCCCTCGCTGGTGGTCCGCGCCCAGCAGGTGATCACCTCCGCCGGGCACACCACCACGCTGGACGAGATCGGCGCGGGCCTCGGCGAGAAGCTGGACCAGGCCCGTGAGGACAACCAGGTCAGCGTGCTGCTGGTGGACCCGTGGGTGGCCGGCAGCGAGCTCTACCGGTCCGCGCTGCGCGAGTACGACGACCAGAACCACCCCGTCACCGGGGTGATGGTCCCGGCCGGTACCGACGACCCGACCACCGGGCCGGAGCGCGACGCGCTGTGGGCGGGCGTGCGCGGCGTGTTCCGCCGCAACTGGTTGCGCCGGAGCGATCCGGAGCACTTGTTCCGCGTGGCGGTACCCAGGGAGAGCTTCGACGACCAGCTCACCATCATGGTGACGGTCGCTCAGAACAAGCTGATGGACGCCAACTTCGATTGGGGGGACGATGTCGACGGTGCCGCCTTCGGCTTCGGCCCCGGTGGCGAGGAGGCCGGACCGGCGATGCCCGGTCTGGCCATTCCGGCGGGGCCGCCAGGGCCGCGCCGCAGCCCGGACGGGGCGGCAGTGCCGCTGAAGGGGGAACAGGACGATGTTCGCTGAGACCGGCGCGGAGCTGGAGCGGACCGGCCCAGGTTCGGTCGTCACCTTCTACTCCTTCAAGGGCGGCACCGGCCGGACGATGGCGCTCGCCAACGTCGGCTGGATCCTCGCCAGCCGAGGCCTGCGCGTCCTGGTGGTCGACTGGGACCTGGAGGCGCCCGGCCTGCACCGCTACTACCACCCGCTGCTGGTCGACCCCGAACTCCACGCCACCGACGGCCTGATCGACCTGCTGCGCTCCTACGTCAAGCAGGCGCTGCCCTCCGCCGCCGGGCCGTCCGGCCTCACCCCCGGCGCCTGGCTGGACGAGCCGGGGCGGCTGGACGGCTACATCTGCGGCCTGGCCCTCGACCTGCCGCCCGGCGGCCGGCTCGACTTCCTGCCCGCCGGGCGGCAGAACGCCGCCTACTCCGCCGCCGTCACCAGCTTCAACTGGCGCAGCTTCTACCACGGCCGGGACATCCGGGGCGGGGAGTTCCTGCGCGAGCTGCGCGAACGCTGGGCCCGCGGCTACGACTACGTGCTGATCGACAGCCGCACCGGCGTCAGCGACACCTCCGGCATCTGCACCGTCCTGATGCCCGACACCGTCGTCGACTGCTTCACCTTCAGCGCCCAGAACATCCGCGGCGGCGTGGACGCGGCCCGCACCATCGCCGAGGCCGAGGAGCGGGCCATCCGCGTCCTGCCGGTCCCCATGCGGGTCGAGGACGCGGAGCAGGAACGGCTGGAAGCCGGACGGGACTTCGCCCGCGAGGCGTTCGCCCCCTACCTCGGCCGCTGGCTGCCCGCCGAGCGCCGGGCCGCCTACTGGAGCGACGTCGAGGTCCCCTACAAGCCGTTCTACGCCTACGAGGAGGTGCCCGCCACCGTCGCCGACCGGCCGCAGGAGGCCCGCAGCCTGCTCAACGCCTTCGAACGGCTGGCCGGCTGGATCACCGACGGAAGGGTCCGCGCGCTGCGCCCGCTCAGCGGCGAGGCCCGCCGCCGGCTGTACGGCGCCTACCTGCGCTCGACCCGCGCGGTGCCCCGCCAGGTGTTCGTCAGCTACGCCCCCGAGGACCGGATGTGGGCCGAGTGGGCGGCCGCCACCCTCACCGGCTTCGGCTACCAGACCTCGCTGCACAACGCCGCCGATCCGTACCCCGGCGGCCGGCCGCCGGAGGCCGCCGGGCCGCTCGACGGACAGGGCCGGCTGCTGGCCCTGCTCTCGCCCGAGTACACCGCGCTGCCCCGCGCCGCCGACGCCTGGCAGCTCCTGAGCGGGCGCGAAATCGGCACCGGCGCACCGTCGTTGGTGGCCTTCCGGCTCCAGGACTCGGACGAACCGGTGCCCCGCCCGTTCGTCGGCCAGGCCGTCCCCGACCTGGTCCGCTCCTCCGCCGTGCTCGCCGAGTCGCAGCTGTACGGCGAGTTCGGCCCGCCGCCCAACAGCACCCGCCAACCGGACGGTGACAGCGGTGAGTTCGCCGCCCCGGCCCGGTTCCCCGGGATCGCCCCGCAGGTCCAGGAGGCGCCCTCGCGCAACGCCTCCTTCACCGGCCGCGGCCGGCTGCTCGAACTGCTCCGCAACCGCTTCACCGGCGGGCCCGCCGCCGTCCTCAGCCAGGTCCTCTACGGCTTCGGCGGCGCCGGCAAGTCACAGATCGCCGCCGAGTACGCGCACCGCTTCAAGGCCGCCTACGACGTGGTCTGGTGGGTACCCGCCGAGGAACCCGCCAACATCCCGCAGAAGCTCGCCGAACTCGCCCCCCGGATCGGCGTCCAGAGCAGTGACGACGTCGCGCACACCGCCGCCGCCGTGCTCGACGCGCTGCGCCGCGGCCACCCGTACCGCCGCTGGCTGCTGGTGTACGACAACGCCGGCACCCCGGACGAACTGGCGCCCTGGCTGCCGGCCGGCTCCTCCGGCGGCCATGTGCTGATCACCTCCCGCAACCAGGGCTGGTCCAAGCACGCCGGCCTGGTCGAGGTCGACGTCTTCACCCGCGAGGAGAGCATCCGGCTGCTGCGCCGCTTCAACAGCGGCCTCGGCCCCGACGACGCCCACCAGGTCGCCGCCCTGCTCGGCGACCTGCCGCTCGCCGTCGGACAGGCCGCGGTCTGGCTCCAGGAGACGTCGATGCCGATCGCCACCTATCTCGAACTGCTCGACGAGGCGCTCACCGAGATGCTGGAGCGCACCCGGCTGCGCACCGCCGACTACCCGCACTCCGCCGCCGCAACCTGGCGGATCTCGGTCGAGGAACTGCGCGGTCTCAACGCCCCCGCCGCCCAGATCCTGGAGATCTGCGCCTTCTTCGGCCCGGACGCCATCCCCATGCGGCTGCTCTACAGCCGGGCCGTCACCCACGCGCTGCGGCTGCCCCCGCGCACCCCCCGCGACAAGCTGGCGATCGGCGAATTCCTGCGCGCCATCAACCGGTTCGGCCTGGCCCGCACCGACCAGGGCAGCGAGACCATCACCGTGCACCGGCTGGTCCAGGCGGTGCTCCGGGACCAGGTCGCCGAGGCGGAGCGGCCCGCCCTGCGGGCGGTCGTGCACGCCGCGCTGGCCACCGCCAACCCGGGCGACCCCGACATCCCCGCCAACTGGCCCCAGTACGCCGAACTCCTGCCCCACCTCTGGCCGTCCGGCGCTGTGGGCAGCGCCGACGAGGACGTCCGGCAGTGGATCATCGACTCGGTCCGCTACCAGTGGAAGCGCAGCCTGCACGACGCCGGCCGGGAGCTCGCCGAACGCACCCTGGAGCACTGGCGCCAGGACGGCTACGGCGGCCCCGGCTTCGACGCCGAGAACGACGCCCTGACCCTGATGCTGCGCACCCAGCTCAGCAACATCCGCCGCTCCCAGGGCGCCCTCCAGGAGGCGTACGAGATGGACAAGGACATCCTGGAGCGCTTCACCGCCACCCTCGGCCCCGAGCACTCGCACACCCTCGCCGTCGCCAACAGCCTCGGTGCCGACCTGCGCTTCCTCGGCCGCTACGGCGAGGCCAGGGCGCTGGACCGCAGGACCCTGGACGCCGCCCGGCGCACCCTCGGCCCGGACCACCCGCGCACCCTGATGATCACCAACAACCTGGCCGTCTCCGACTACCTCGCCGGCGACCGCCGGGCCGCCCTGGAACGCCACCGCAGCAACTACCTCCAGCAGCGCGACGCGCTCGGCGCGCACAGCCTCTACGCGCTCTCCTCGGCCAGCAACTACGCCCGCGACCTGCGGGAGACCGGCCGGCTGCGGGAGGCCCTGGACCTGCTGGAGGAGACCGTCCGGATCTACCAGCAGACCATCGGCGACGGCCACACCGACACCCTGCGGGCGCGCAAGAACCTCGCCGTGGCGCTGCGCCGGGCCGGCCGGTACAACGAGGCGCTGGAGATCGACGAGGACATCTACCAGCGCTACCTGGACATCAACGGCCCGGAGCACCCCGACACGCTCGCCTCCGCCACCAACCTGGCCAGCGACCTCAACGCGCTCGGCGACACCGACCGGGCCATCCAGCTCGCCGAGCGGGCCCTCGCCCGCTACCGCGACTACCTGGGCGAGAACCACCCCGTCACGCTGGCCGGTGCCAACAACCTCTCCGTCTACCTGCGGCTGGCCGGCCGGATCGTGGAGGCCAGGGAGCTGTCCGCGCGCACCCTGAACCAGTTCCGGGCCGTCCTCGGCGACCACCACCTCTACATCCCGATCGCGATGATGAACCACGCCAACGACCTCGTCCTGGCCGGGGAGGGGGCCGCCGCCCTGGCGCTGGAGGAGGAGGCCGCGCCGCTGATGAGCGACACCCTCGGGCTCGACCACTACGACGCCATCGGCATCAACTCCAACCTCGCGCTCTCCCTCGCCGCCGACGGCCAGGCCGAACGTGCCGCCCGGCTGCGGGCCGACTGCGTCCACCGGGCCCGGCACACGCTCGGCGAGGAGCACCCGACCACGGTGGCGGTCAAGGCCGGGCTCCGGCTGGACTCCGACATCGAGCCGCCGGCGGTGTGACGGGGGCGGCCGGCGTGACGGGTGGTGTCAGGGCGACGGGTGGTGTCGGCGTGGTGGGTGGTGCGGCCGGAGTGACAGGGCCGTCCGTGTGACGGCGACCGGACGCCCCGTCAGGCCCGGTGGGGTGGCGCTAGGCTCGCGGGCATGGTGCCGTTCCGGCAGTATCTGCTGAAGATCCACAGTCGGTGCAACCTGGCCTGCGACTACTGCTACATGTACGAGTCGGCGGACCAGAGCTGGCGCCGGCGGCCCCGGCGGATGGAGCTGGCGACCGCCCGGCGGACCGCCCGGCGGATCGCCGAGCACGCGGACGAGTGCGGGCTGGACGAGGTCGGGGTGATCCTGCACGGCGGTGAACCGCTGCTCGTCGGAGCGGATCATCTGGACGCGCTGCTGGGGGAGTTGACGGCGATCGGGCCACGCGTCCGGTTCAGCCTGCAGACCAACGGGCTGCGGCTGCTGGACGAACCGGCGCTGCTGGAGGTGCTGCACCGGTACCGGGTCGCGGTCGGGGTCTCGCTGGACGGGACGGCGGCGGACCACGACCGGCACCGGCTGCTGCCGTCCGGCGCGGGCAGCTGGGCGCGGACGGCGGAGGCGGTGCGGCTGCTGGGGACGGCCGAGCACCGGGAGCTGTTCGCCGGACTGCTCTGCGTGGTCGACCTCGCCGCCGACCCGGTGGCCTGCTACGAGGCGCTGCTGGAGTTCGCCCCGCCCCGGATCGACCTGCTGCTGCCGCACGGCACCTGGGAGGCCCAGCCGCCCGGCGTACGGCGCTCCGTGCCCGTCGCGCCGCCCGGGGGCGGGGCGGCGGCGCCGTACGGGGAGTGGCTGATCGCCGTGTTCGACCGCTGGTACGACGCGCCGCGCCGGGAGACCGGGGTACGGCTCTTCGAGGAGCTGGCCGTGCTGCTGCTCGGCGGCCGGGCGGCGAGCGAGGCGGTCGGGCTGGCGCCGGTGGACCTCGTGGTGGTCGAGGCCGACGGCACCATCGAGCAGGCCGACAGCCTCAAGGCCGCGTACGACGGAGCGGCGGCAACGGGGCTGGACGTCCGGCGGCACGGCTTCGCCGAGGCCGCCGCGCACCCGGCCTTCCGGGCCCGCCAGCGCGGTCGCGCCGGGCTCGGGCCGGTCTGTGCCGGCTGCCCGCTGGCGGCGGTCTGCGGCGGTGGGCTCTACGCCCACCGCTATGCGGCGGGGGGCTTCGGGCACCCCTCGGTGTACTGCGCCGATCTGGACCGGCTGATCCGCCATATCGCGGGCCGGCTGCGGGGGGACGTGGCGGGGCTGGCGGCGGGTGCGCCGGCCGTGGCAGGTGCGGGACCGACAGGGTGAGGAGCGTGGGCGATGGGTGCCAGTGCGGGCGTGGGTGCGGGGCCGGGTCCGGGCGTTGACCCGGGTGCGGGTGCGGGTGCGGGTGCGGGGGTGGCGGCCGGGGTGCCCGGTGCCAGGGTCGCGGCGGAGCTTCCCCGGCACGGGCTGGACCGGGCCGTCTTCATGGCGATCGCGGCCGCTCGCGGTGGGCCGGAGGCCGTACGGGCGCTCCGGGCCGGGCAGGTGAGCAAGCGGGCCCTGCTGCTGCTCGCACTGGAGCGGGCGCTGCCGGACGGGCCCGGGCGGGCGGACTTCGAGCAGGCGTACGCCGAACTCCGCGCACTGCGGGCGACGGACCCGCCGCGCTGGGAAGAGGTCCTGCTGCGGCCCGAGTTGGACGCCTGGACGGCCGACTGCCTGCGTGGGCTCACGGCCGGTGAGGCGGTGGCACCGGGCGTCCTCGGGGAGTTCGTGCGGGCCGGGCGGCGGGGGGAGCCGGTGCCGCTGGAGTGCGACGGGCTGCGCTGGACGCCGGTGATCGACCATCTGGGCCCGTACCGGGCGAGCTACGGGCGGCCGACCTCAGGCCCCCTCGAAGCGGCCGAACTCGCGGCCTGGCGTGACGCGTTGGCGCAAGCCTGGCGGATCCTGGCCACTCGCCACCACCGGCACGCACAGGCCGTCGCGGCCTGCGTGACCACCCTGGTGCCGCTGCGTCCGGCGCCCGGAGGGGAGGCGGTCAGCGCCGCCGCCCGGCGGGCGTACGGCTCGGTGGCGGCCTCCCGGCCGGACGATCCGGTGCTGCTGGCGCTGGCCCTGGTGCACGAGTTCCTGCACATCCAACTCGGCGCCTTGCTGGACCTCGTGCCCCTCCACCGGCCCAACGGCGCCGCCGTCTACCACGCCCCCTGGCGCCCCGACCCCCGCCCGGTCGGCGCGCTGCTCCAGGGTGCCTACGCCCACCTCGGCGTCGCCGGCTTCTGGCACGCCGAGCTGGTCGCCGGAGCCTCGGACCAGGACCGCGCCGAGCGTGAGTCCAGTCGGTGGCGGTCCCATACGGCCGCGGCGGTCGGTACCTTGCTGGACAGCGGTGAACTCACGACCCATGGCCGGGACTTCGTCTCCGGGCTGGGGCGTGCGGTGCGCCGCCTCGGCTGATCGGCGGCCGTGCGGCGATCGCGGTCCGGGCTGTGGGGGCGGGTCGTCGCCCGCCGGGCGGGAACACCGGCCCGTCGGTCGAACGCATGACTGAAGATGGCCGATGCGGCGCGTACGACGGCGAGTGCGCGACCGCTGAACGGGTGAAATATCGCGGCCCCGGGCCTCCATTCAGGGCCCAGGCGGCTGCGGAGCCCGGATCGGGACCGCAGGGTGCCGCGCCGGTGCGCCGCTGCCACTACATTGGTAGCCGAGTGGGATACCCACCCCCGGCAGGTCCTAACCGCGCCAAAAGGAACGAACATGACACCGGTAACCAGCACCAGGCCAGCCAGCGAACTGACGGACACTCAGGACACGCTGGACCGCCCCTCCCTCTCCGACCTGGCCGCGCTCGGCGCGGAGGAACTGGCCGCCCGACTGCACCGCGCCCTCCCCGGCTCGGAATCCGGCCTGGTGCCGGTCGCGGCGTTCAACTCCTCGATCTGACCGACCCGCCCTTTCCCCGGCCGAGGTCCGGTCCGACCGAATCCACCTGAAGCAGATCTGTGATGACGCGAATTCCGCTTCCCCTGACGCAATTCGTGGTCAAGATGCACAGCCGTTGCGATCTCGCCTGCGACCACTGCTATGTCTACGAGCACGCGGACACCAGTTGGCGCGGACGCCCGAAGGTCATCGGCGAAGAGATCCTGGCCAAGGCCGCCGAACGCATCGGCGACCATGCGGCCGCGCACCGGCTGTCCGCCGTCCGGGTCGTCCTGCACGGGGGAGAACCCCTGCTGGCCGGCCCGGAACGGCTGCGCCGCGCGGCCGAGTTCCTCCGGTCCGCGCTCCCGTCCGGCTGCGCCCTCGACCTGCGGATCCACACCAACGGAGTGCTGCTGAGCCGCGAATTCTGCGCGCTCTTCGACGAGTTGGGGATCAAGGTCGGCGTCTCGCTCGACGGCGACCGCGCCGCCAACGACCGCCACCGCCGCTACGCCGACGGGCGCAGCAGCCACCCGCAGGTCCTGCGGGCGGTGGCGCTGCTGCGCGAGCCCGCGCACCGGCACCTCTTCGCCGGCCTGCTCTGCACCATCGACGTGGAGAACGACCCGGCGGCGGTCTACCACGCGCTGGCCGAACTCCAGCCCCCCGCCGTCGACTTCCTGCTGCCGCACGCCACCTGGGACGATCCGCCGAAACGTCCCGCCGGCCAGGGCGAGAACCCCTACGCCGACTGGCTGCTGACCGTCTACGAGCGCTGGGAGGCGGACGGGCGGCCGTTCGCCGTGCGCACCTTCGAGTCGGTGCACCGCACCCTGCGCGGGCTGTCCAGCCTCACCGAGTCGCTCGGCCTGGAACCGTCCGACCTGGTGGTGCTGGAGACCGACGGCACCTTCGAGCAGGCCGACAGCCTCAAGACCGCCTTCGACGGAGCTCCCGCCACCGGTCTCGACGTCTTCCGCCACTCCCTCGACGAGGTGGCCCGCCACCCGGGCATCGGCGTCCGCCAGGCCGGCCTGGCCGGTCTGAGCGCCGTCTGCCGCGCCTGTCCCGTCGTCCGCTCCTGCGGAGGCGGTCTGTACGCCCACCGCTACCGGGGCGACGATGAGGGTGGCGGCTTCGACAATCCCTCCGTCTACTGCGGGGACCTCATGACGCTCATCAACGGCATCGCGGACCGCGGCAACCCGGTGGGCCGCCCGGTACCCGCCCAGGCGGCCGAGCCGGTGGTGCCGACGGCCCTCACCGACCGGCAGCTCGACGAACTCGCCCGGGGCCACGGCGGCGCGGACACCGTCCGGGCGCTGGCCCGCTCCCAGCTCGCGCTGACCCGGGCCATGCTGGCCGCCGCCTGGGGAGCCTCCGGGCAGCGGCGGTCGGCGGCCTGGGACCTGCTCTCCGCCCTCGACCGCACCGCGCCCGCCGCGCTGGACGCCGTCCTCGGCCACCCGTACGCGCGGGCCTGGGCGGCCCGCCGGCTCGCCGGGGACCTCGGCGCCGGGCTGGGCCCGCTGGCCGCGCTGGCCGCCGCGGCGGCGGTCCGGGCCGGGCGGGGGGACACGCTGGCCGTCACCGTCCGGGGCGGTGTGCTGCATCTGCCGACGCTGGGGAGCCTGGCGGTGCCGGACGGGGAGACGGTGGTCACCGGGTCGGCCGGTGGATTCCGTGTGCGGACCGCCGACGGTGAACTGATCACCGGTACCGACCCGCGCTGGCAGCCGGTGCGCCGGGTCCGGCTGGCCGGCGGCTGGACGGTGGCGCTGGAGGACCTCGATCCGCAGCGCGACAGCCATGACCACCCGGTCGAGGGCCGGCTGTCCGACACCGAACTGCTCGACTGGACCGGCGCGTTGCGCGAGGCCTGGGAGCTGCTCGGGCACGACCTGCCCGGGTACGCCGAGGGCGTCCGGGCCGGTCTGACCACCGTCACCCCGCTGCGGCCCGGACCGCCGGGGCGGGATGTCAGTGCGGCGGCCCGGCAGGCCTTCGGCGCGGTCGGGATCGCCCGGCCGGCCACCGCGCCGATCCTCGGGCTGCTGCTCGCGCACGAGTTCCAGCACGTCAAACTGGGCGCCGTACTCGACCTGCTGGACCTCTACGACCCCGCCGACACCGCGCTGTACTTCGCCCCCTGGCGGCCGGATCCACGCCCCCTCGAAGGGCTGCTCCAGGGCACCTACGCGCATCTGGCGGTCACCGAGTTCTGGGGCACCAGGAGCCTGGCGTACGACGGGCTGCCGGGGGAGGCCGCCGACCGGGCGCGCACCCGGTTCGCGCTCTGGCGGCAGTACACGGCGGAGGCCGTCGACCGGCTCGCCGGGTCGGGCTCCCTGACCCCGCTCGGCCTGCGGTTCACCGACGGCATGCGTGCGACGGTGGCTCCGTGGCTCGCCGTACCGCTCCCGGCCGCCGCCGAACGGGCGGCCGGGCGGGCCCGACAGGAGAGATCACCGGTCGGCGGCTGAACCCCGACCCGCTCCCCGCCCTCCCCCCGTCCCGCCCCGGGCGCCCTCACCCGGGGCCCTCACCCTGAGGAACCGTCATCCTCACCGAACCCCGCGCTCCCAGCCTCCTGCCGGCGCTCGACCGGACCCTTCTGGCCGGGCACTTCACCGAACTCGGCGTCCGCCCGGGCATGGTCCTGCATGTCCAGGCCTCCCTGCGCGCCCTCGGCCCGGTGGCCGGCGGCGCCGCCACCGTGGTCGAGGCGCTGCTCGACGCCCTCGGCGGCCCGCGGCGCGGCACCCTGGTCGCGTACACCGCCACACCCGAGAACTCGGCCACCTCCCGTCTCCACACCACCGCCACGGCCGGCCTCTCCCCGGAGCAGGTCGCCGCCTACCGTGCCCGGATGCCCCCCTTCGACCCGGCCACCACCCCCTGCTCCCCGACGATGGGCGCCCTCTCCGAACAGATCCGCACCCACCCCGGCGCCCTGCGCAGCCCGCACCCCCAGACCTCCTTCGCCGCCCTCGGCCCGCTCGCCCGCGAGATCGCTGAACAGCACCCCCGCGAGAGCCACTTGGGCCCGGACTCCCCTCTCGGCCGCCTCTACGACCTCGACGCCCGGGTCCTGATGATCGGCGTCCCGATGTCCCGCTTCACCGCCTTCCACCTGGCGGACCTGCGCCTGCCCGACGTCCCCCTGCGCGAGTACCGCTGCCTGGGCCCGTCCGGCTGGATCTCCTTCAGGGCACCGGACTTGGACGACCTCCACTTCGACGCCCTCGGCAGGGAGGTCCTGCGCGAGGCCCGGGGCGTCACCGAACGGCACGTGGGCGGCGCGGACTGCCGCCTGGTCCCGATGCGGGAGGCGGTGGACCTGGCCGTACAGGTGCTGCGGCGCTCCCGGCAGCCGGCTTGAGGGCCCTTCCCGCGACTCCGGCGCGTGCCGAGATGAGCGAAATCGAACACGGGTGGCCGTGCTGGTCATACGATCTGAGTATCCGTATGGATGCGTAGCGCATTGTGGTGGGCGTACGTCTCGTGCCCCGATGAGTGCGGTTCGCACACGCTTGCATGGTGTCTCCGGGGGGAGATCGCATTGGCTGACATCAAGGTCGGTCCGGAACTGCGGCAGTCGGCAGGGGTCGCGCGGGCCCTCGGGGAGGAACTGGCCGAGCCGGTGAGGGCGGCGCTCACCTCGGCGGCGACGGCCTCGGGCCAGTTGGCCGGCTGGTCGGTGGCCGGCGCGCTGGAACAACTGGGGAAGGGCTGGGCCACGCCGCTCGGCCAGGTGCGGCAGAGACTCGCCGCAACGGCAGGCAAGCTGGAGACCAACGCCGAATCGCACCAGCAGAACGAGCGGGCGATAGCCGGCGGCTGGAAAGAGGGCGTGGAGTGAGCGGCCTCTACGAGCTGCTGCTGACCTTCGACCCGCACGGGCTGCGCGACGCGGCGAAGAGCTGGAAGGCGCTCGCCCACGCTGCGGACGGCGTGGACTCCCGTCACCGCACGCAGGTCAACGGGCCGTTGCGGCTGCACTGGCAGGGTGGCGATGCGACTGCCGCGTTCGCGTACATGGAGCGCACCGAACAGCAGTTGGACATCGTTCGGGTCGAGGCCGAGACGGTGGCACTGACGCTGAACACCGTCGCGGACCGGATGTACCAGGCGCAGACGAACCTGACCAAC
This sequence comes from Kitasatospora sp. NPDC092286, assembly GCF_044755565.1. Classification (NCBI taxonomy): domain Bacteria; kingdom Bacillati; phylum Actinomycetota; class Actinomycetes; order Kitasatosporales; family Streptomycetaceae; genus Kitasatospora; species Kitasatospora sp. NPDC092286. Next base: position 141,218 of record NZ_JBIVRD010000006.1, read on the forward strand.
GCCGTCCACCGCGCGCAGGAGGCCGGGCTGACGGTGTCGGTGGAGGGCGTCGTCGATCTGCCGGCCCAGACCTGGGACGACCGCCACGACCAGGACACCCAGGACGCGCGCCGTGCTCTCGCCTCGGCCAGGAGTACCTACCAGGACCGGATCAACACCGCCGTGAAGGCTGCCCAGGATGCCAGCGACCAGGGCAGGACCGCCCTCGGGCGCCTGGCGGGGGACATCCTGGGCGAGAAACGGGGAAACGGCGGTATGGCGGAGACCGGAGTCGACGCCGCGGCCGTGATGAGCGACCTCGGCCTGGCCGGCGACCATCTGCCGGACGGCAAGGACCCGAAGAAGTCCGCAGACTGGTGGAAGGGGCTGACCCCGGAGCAGCAGGAGTCCTTCCTCGCGCTTCGTCCGGCCGAGCTGGGCCGCATGGACGGCCTGCCGTCGACGGTCCGGGACAAGGCCAACCGGCTCGTCCTCGACCAGAAGCTCGACGCCCTCCAGGCGGGGAGCGCCGCCGATGCCGGCCTCGATCAGGAGACGTACCAGAAGCGGCGGGACGCGCTGGAGACGATCAAGAGGAAGCTCGACGAGAAGGACGGCAACGACGAGGCGCACCAGCTGTTCCTTCTCGCCGTCGATCCTGAGGCCTATGACTCCGACGGGCGCGCGATCGTCGCCACCGGTAATCCCGACAAGGCTCAGCACACGGCCGTGTTCGTGCCCGGTACGAACACCGACCTCAATGGCGTGCCGGGCCAGATCGACCGCGTTCAGCAGCTACAGAAGCAGGCGGAGAGTCTCACGAGAGCCGGCGAAGCCGTCTCGGTGATCTCCTACTTGGGCTACGACACTCCCGAGAGCCTTCCGGAGGCATCGAACCCCATGCGAGGGATTGACGGGGCCAAGGACATGCGGCAGTTCTCCGAAGGTCTCAGGGTGACGCACGGCGAGCCCAAGAGCCATGTCACGTACCTCGCCCACAGCTACGGAAGTTACGCCGTAGGCGTCGCGGCCTCCCAAGGAGGCGGCCTGCATGCCGACGACATCGTCGCCCTCGGCAGCCCCGGCATGGGCGTTCTCCAAGCCGACCAGTTGAACATCGACCCCGATCACGTGTGGATCGGCGAGGCCGACGACGACCCCACTCGTCTCGTCGGTGGCGCCACCCTTGGTCCCAGCCCGCATATCTGGGGATTCGGTGGAAACAACATCGAGATCGACACCGAGGGGCACGGTGGCTACTGGAATGACCGCAGCACCAGCCTGCTCAACCAGGCGAAGATCATCGCCGGACTGAAGCCGTCGACATCCCCGAAGGAGCCCCCGGTGCTGGGCCAGATTCCTCTTCTCTGAGGCCGGGCCCGGCCGAAGGACCCATCCATGGCAACCACACACACCACCATGTCCCGCATCGGCCGTCTTGTCGTTGCTGTGCTGACAGCCGTAACCCTTGGAGCCTGTATGTCCTCAACTCCCGCCCCGGGAAGTGGAAAGGACGACCCGCTGCCGGTCAAGTCCAAAGAGGAAAGCGAAGCCTGGGCCCGCCAGCTCGTCGAGCATCTGGCCCAGGTGGCCGGCATCGAGATCAACGACGAACCCGTCCGGCCTGGCTTCACCTCCTGTGTCGGCAGGAACGGTGAGTCGGCGCCCGATGACCGGTTCACCCTTACATACGGGGTGCACAGCAACGTTCCCAACGCCCGACACAACGAGGTCGTCCGCAAGGTACGGGACCGGCTGAAGGACGAAGGCCTGAAGATCGTCGGCTACCGCGAAATGCCCGACGGCTCGCCGGAGTCGACGGTGAGTGCTCGCCATCCCGTCAGCGACTATCTCGTCGACGTCTCCAGTACGGCAGGTGATGACCGCATCTCTCTCCTCGTCGTCACCCCCTGTCTCAAACCTCCGCCGCAGTGACGGGGGAGGGCAGCGGCCCGTGCTTCGTGCAGTGCTGCTTTGCGGCACACCGCGTGGAACGGGATGCGTTCTCGTGCTCGGCACCCGTGCCCCGAGCCGAGGCCGGCCATCACCACCGTCGCCTCTTCGGCCTGCCGAAGAGGCGACGGTTCCAGGCCGGTGGCCCTTGACCGGTCGGTCAGCCGGGCGGCGCGGAATCGAGGTAGGCCTGCACCGGCTCGAAGAGTCCGTACGGCACGCACCCGGGGATCTCCGCGTGTGCGACCCAGGCCGGCGCGTCCAGCTCTTCGGCGTCCACCACCCGGGCGGTTCCGCTCACGGTCTCGCAGGCCGTGTACGACATGAGCCGCCCGGCCTTCGGGTGAACGCGCTCGCCGAGGAACTTGACCGCGGCCATGCCGAGTCCGGTCTGCTCCCCCGCGACCAGGAGCGCGAAGCGCTGCCGGGCTGCGTTCGACGTCCTCTCGTACAGCACATCCAGGAACTGCTGTATCTCGGCCCTCGGAACCACGGCGGGATCGGCGCACCACGTGGCCACCGTGTCTACAGAGAAACCGAGTTGGTCAAGGAGGGCTCACTGCGGCGAGGCGGTGTTTCGTCAACACGCGCTTGAGCTGCCCTTGTTGAACGGTAGTTTCCCTTCTGAGCCCTATGTTCCGCAAATGTGTCGCTCAGTTTGGACGAGATCCGGAGGCAAGCCGTGTTCGAGAGCGTAGTAGCCGTGATGGCGTTCGCCGACTCGCCCGATGAGGCTGCTGCCTGGTACGGCAGCCTGCTGGGGGTGCCGGTCCATCGCGAGGTGAGCGAGAGCGGGGCGGTCTTCGCGTGGGTGGAGCACGCCGGCGTCGAGATCGGGTTCCACCCGGCGGATGATGAGCGCAACCCGCGCGGTGGCAGCCCCGTGGTCTACTGGCGGGTCGCCGACGTGGATAAGGCCCTGGCGTGGTTGTTGGAGGCGGGCTGCACGCATCACCGCGGCCCGCTGCGACTGTCCCCCCAGCGCCAGATTGCGCAGGTCATTGACCCCTTCGGGGTGGTGCTGGGGGTTGACGACGGCCGCTGAGCAGTGCGGCGGTCAGGCCAGGCCGTGCAGATCGTGCCGTCCTGGCGCGCACCGACGGCGGCGAGCCCGTCGGTATGGCCTATGGTTACCCGCTGCCCGCTTCCACCGGGTGGTGGGACACCCTGACCATGCCTGTACCGGATCGGGTGAGTCGCGAGGACGGCCACCGGACCTTCGGTCTGTTCGAGCTCGCAGTCCGCCCCGCCTGGCGCGGGCAGCGTGTCGCCACGGCGGTGCACCACGCTCTCGTGGACGGCCTCACGCAAGAGCGCGTCCTGCTCAACACTCGACCCGAAGCCGAAGCGGCCGGCCGAGCGTACCGGTCCTGGGGCTACGAGAAGGTCGGCGAGAACCGTCCCTGGACAGGTGCCGCGCTACATGACGTGCTGGTCCTGGTCTTGACCGGGAAGAACCCGGCAACGCGATAGCCGCCGGCGCCGCCCGCTGGCAGTGGCAGTGGCAGTGGCAGAGGTTTGGGCCAGGGTGTGCTGCGGCTCCTGCACCGTCAGCTTCCGGTTGACAGTGCGCTGGTAGGTGTTGTCGACCGGGTCGCATTCGGTGTCCCAGCTCGATCACCCGGCCGTGATCCTTGAGACAGGACCTGTCTGATCGGCAGCTATCCTCCTGAGACATTCCGGGTGGAGCTGATGCGAGCGGTTCGCGGACATGCCCGGGCTGGATGTCATCCCGATGCCCGACGGGGTGATTCCGTCCTGGTACGGGTTGACGCTCACCTACCGGCCTGCCGAGCTGGGCGGACTGGGTGTCGAGCAGTTCCATCGCGCTCTGGTGGCGGAAGGCGCCACCGAGTTCGACCGGCCCGGCTCGACGTGCCCGATGAATCAGCTCCCCCTGTACCGGCGACCCGGCCCGTTGTTCCCCGACCACCCGAACTCTCACCGGCGGTACGTGGACGGGGACTTCCCGGTCGCCGAGCACACCTACCGGCACGCGATCAAGCTGCCTGTCTGGCATCGTGAGGAGGATCTTCCGCTGGCCGAGCAGTACGTACGCGCGGCCCGTAAGGTGATCGATCACCACAAGGAGTTGTTGTGACCTCTCTCTTTGCCACGGAACCCGACTTCGTCCCTGGCCTGTTGGCCGAAGCGGTGGGCGCGGGTGTCGGGCAGTTCGTCGTCGGCGCGCTGATCACCGATGAGGCGGGCCGCGTGTTTCTGCTGCGGCGGAAGCCCGATGACTTTCTCGGCGGCTTGTGGGAGCTGCCCGGCGGCGGAGTCGAGCCGGGCGAGCATCTGGAGGCGGCCCTGGGGCGGGAGGTCATGGAGGAGACCGGCCTCACCGTCGCCGAGGTCACCGGCTACGTCGGTGCCTTCGACTACACCTCTGACAACGGCCTGCTGACGCGGCAGTTCACCTTCGCGGTCGCCGTGGGGAAGTGCGGGCCGATCGTGCTCACCGAGCACGACGACTCGACCTGGGCGGACCGGAGTGACCTGCCCGAGGTGAGTGACGAGACGCGTGTGCTCCTCGCGGGCTGACATCCTGTGCGGCGGCCCGCTTCAGCCGGACTTCCGGACGTGGCTGGACCCAGATCCTGCAGGGGAGCCGTAGGCGTGCGGGCAGGTTCGAGGGCCGCGCTCCTGGGCTGAACGACGGCGGCCCGTGCCCCGGGTTGTCGGGGCACGGGCCGCGAATCCAACGGAGCCCGGGTCAGGGGGCGAAGTGGTCGAACTCGCCGGCCTTCGCGCCGCGGATCCAGGCGTCGAGTTTGGCTTTGGTCGTGGTGACGACGGTGGAGGGGTTGTCCGACTCGCGGATGTGGACGAGGTCCCCGTCCGTCGCGATCTCGATGCAGTCGGCTCGGTCGCCGCTGAAGCTGGACTTCTCCCAGGTGAGCTGGGCCATGGCTGCCTTCCTCGGGCCTTGTGGCGGATGTGCCGGATCAATCCCCTCAAGTCCCGGGAGGCCGGCGACGGTGAGGTGGTGGCAGCGTCCAGCGGAGCGAGTGCCAGGCTGTCGAGCCGGCCGGACTTCCGCCGGTACGAGGCTACTCCTTCGGGATCGCCAGGAACGACGAATGGGTGCGGGTGGCGGGCCATCGGGCGCGCCTCCCCGCGCGCCGGGACAGCGCCGGAGCAGCGCCGGAGTGCCGTTGGGGCGGAGGGCAGCGCCCGGGCGGCCCGTGTGGGGGCGATCGTTTCGGGCATGTCAATTGGTGCGGCTTGTTGTGCTATTCCATTGGGGTGTCGTTCGTTCCTACACTGAAGCCCCGCGCACGGGGGCTGCGGGATCAAGGTTGCCGACGGGCCAGGGGGAGGCGCGTGTGAACGACCGTGGCTGGGACGAGGACTCCGCCCGGCCGTACTTCTTCCTCAGCTATGCCCACACCCCGAAGTCCGGTGCCCGGGGGGCCGGTGACCCCAACCACTGGGTGCGGCAGTTGTACCGGGATCTCTGCGAGGCGGTGCTGCAGTTGACCACCGCGCCCGCCGGGGTGTCGGTGGGGTTCATGGACGAGTCCATGCACCAGGGCGAGTTGTGGGCCGAGCGGCTCTCGGAGGAGTTGGCCACCTGCCGGGTGTTCGTGCCGCTGTACTCGCCGCGGTACTTCAACAGCGTCCCGTGCGGGCAGGAGTGGTACTCGTTCACCCGGCGGCCGGTCTATCCGGCGAACATCGACTCGGAGCGGACAAGCGGTATCGTACCGGTGCTCTGGGCGCCGATGAGCCGTTACAAGCTTCCGCAGGTGGCCAGCGAACTCCAGTTCAACCACGCCAGTTTCGGCCCGGACTACGCCACCGAGGGCCTGTACGCGCTGATGAAGCTCAGCTACTTCCGGTCCGCTTACGAGCTGGCCGTGCACCGGCTGGCCCGGCGGATCGTCGAGGTGGCCGAGGAGACGGTGATTCCGGTCGGCCGCCGGCTGGAATTCCAGTCGCAGCCCAGCGCGTTCAATGTGGCCGCGCCCACCAAGCAGCTGCGGATCTCCGTACTCTCCTACCACCAGGGCGAGTTGCCGCCCGACCGGAACCCCGACTTCTACGGGCCCAAGCGCACCGACTGGCACCCGTACCGGCCGGCCGCCGGTCGGTCACTGGCCGACCACGCGGTGCGTCTGGCACGGCAGCTGGGGTTCCAGGCGACCGTGCACGAGTTCGACGACGAGGCCGAGGCGATCACCGGGGGCGGCGACCCGGCCGCGCCCGGTCTGCTGCTGCTGGACCGCTGGGCGCTGCGGGACGAGCGGCGCCGTGAGCTGGTCCGCCGCTTCGACCGCTCCGACTCGGCCTGGGTGAGTGTCCTGGAGCCGTGGAACCTGGAGGACCCGGACTGCGTCGAGCGCCACGGTGAGCTGGGCGAACTCAGTGACCAGGCGCTGAAGTTCACCCATCGTTCGGCTCGTCCGAGCTTTCTCGGCGCGACCGGAGGACCGCCCGGGCTGGCCAGCCTGGAGGAGTTCGACGACGCGCTGCCCCGGGCCGCGATGAAGGCCAAGTACGCCTTCGAGGGCCGGACCAGGAACGAACCGGACGAACCGGCGGCGCCGAGGCCCAGTCTGCGGGACGCTTTCCGGTACGGGCGCGGACGGGACGGACCCGGACCCGGATCCGGATCCGCACCATTCGGCCACGACCATCCAGCACGTGACGGAGGCGACCGCCCGGACGACGGGATGCCGCCCGGGGGAGGAACCCTATGAGCGACAACCGCACCAGGAACCTCCGCATCGGCGGCCTCAGCGCCGCCGACCTCGCCGCCCAGCGCGAGGCGGAGCAGGACCGGAACGGCCGGATCATCACCTTCTACTCCTACAAGGGCGGCACCGGGCGCACCATGGCGCTCGCCAACACCGCCTGGATCCTGGCGGCCAACGGCTTCCGGGTGCTCACCGTGGACTGGGACCTGGAGGCGCCTGGCCTCGCCAAGTTCTTCCACCCGTTCCTCGACCCGACGGCGCTGGCCGGCACCACCGGGATGATGGACCTGATCGCCGAGTACCGGGAGGAGGCGCTGCGGCCGGTCGAGCACGCCGAGGGCTGGCACCTCGACTTCGCCCGGGTGCACCCGCACGCCCTCTCGCTCGCCTGGCCAGGCTTCCCCGGCGGCGGCAGCCTGGACTTCCTCTCCGCCGGCCAGTTCAACCGGGACTACTCCGAGGCCGTCACCCACCTGGACTGGGACATCTTCTACGACCGCTTCGACGGCGGGCAGTTCTTCGACGCGCTCCGCGCCGACATGCGCAAGCGCTACGACTACGTGCTGATCGACTCCCGGACCGGCCTCTCCGACATCGCCGAGATCTGCACCGTGCAGATGCCCGACGACCTGGTGGTCTGCTTCACCCTGAGCGACCAGTCGATCGACGGCGCCTCCCGGATCGCCCAGCACATCCACGACCGCTACCGCGAGCGCGGCATCCGCATCCTGCCGGTGCCGATGCGCATCGACGAGGGCGAGAAGGAGAAGGCGGACGCCGGCCGGGCGCTCGCCCGGATCCGCTTCGACGGGCTGCCGGCCGGCCTGAGCGGCGATGAACTCGCGCACTACTGGGGCTCGGTGGAGATCCCGTACCGGCCGTTCTACGCCTACGAGGAGATCCTGGCGACCTTCGGCGACCAGGGCGGCACCCCGACCTCGATGCTCGCCGCCTGCGAGCGGCTGACCGGTGTGATCACCGAGGGCCGGGCCGCCTCGCTGCCGACCGTCGACGAGGAGGTCCGGCTGCGCTATGTGGACGCCTTCACCCGGCGCCGCCCGTCCGTGCCGGCCGACCTCTACCTCTCCTACGTCCCCGAGGACCGGATGTGGGCGGACTGGATCGAGTCCGTCCTGACCCGGGCCGGGTTCCGGGTACTGCCCCGCGACCTGAGCGCGGGCTCGGACCCGCGGCAGGAGACCGAGCGCGGCATCGACGCCGCCTACCGGACGGTCGCCGTGCTCTCGCCCGCCTACCAGCGCTCGCCGCAGGCCCGCGCGCTCTGGGAGTCCGTGGTCAGCTCCGACCCGTCCGGCACCCGCCGCCAGCTGGTGCCGGTCCGGGTCGGCGACGTCCGGCTCACCGCGCCGTTCAGCAACCGCAACCCGGTCGACCTGGTGGGCCGGGACGAGGTGCAGTCCGTGCAGACCCTGCTGCGCGCGCTCGGCCGGTCCGAGGTCACGCTCGCCGACACCACCGGCACCGGGCCGCGCTTCCCCGGCAGCAAGCCGCAGGTCTGGGACGTGCCGCCGCGCAACCCGTCCTTCACCGGCCGCTCCGCGGTGCTGGAGCAGCTGCGCAACCAGCTGCGCGGCGGCATGGCGGCGGTGCTGCCCACCCCGCAGACCCTGTACGGGCTCGGCGGCGTCGGCAAGACCCAGGTGGCGCTGGAGTACGCGCACCGCTTCATGTCCGACTACGACCTGGTCTGGTGGATCGACGCCGAGCAGACCGAGCTGGTCGCCCCGGCCCTGGCCGATCTGGCCCGTCGGCTGGGCCTGCGGGTCGGCGACTCGGTCACCGAGGCCGCCGAGGCGGCCCGGGAGGCCCTGCGCCGCGGGGTGCCGACCTCCCGCTGGCTGCTGATCTTCGACAACGCCGACGAGCCGGCCGAGATCCGCCGCTTCTTCCCCGGCGGCTCCGGCCACATCCTGGTCACCTCCCGCAACCAGGCCTGGTCCGGCCACGCCGAGGCGCTGGAGGTGGACGTCTTCACCCGCGGCGAGAGCGTCGAGCACCTCTGCCGGCGCGCCCGCGGGCTCTCCCGGGCCGACGCCGACCGGGTCGCGGAGGCGGTCGGCGACCTGCCGCTGGCCGTCGAGGTCGCCGCCGCCTGGCTGGACACCACCGGCACGCCGGTCGGTACCTACGTCGCCCAGCTGCACGCCGAGGCCGCCCGCGCGCTGGCCGTCGCCCGGCCGGCCGACTACCCGACGCCGGTCGGCGCAACCTGGAACGTCTCCATCGCCCGGCTGCGCACCCAGTCGCCCGCGGCGGTACGGCTGTTGCAGCTCTGCGCGTTCTTCGCGCCGGAGCCGATCTCGATGAACCTCTTCTACAGCGACCAGATGATCCGCGCGCTGGTGAAGTACGACGAGGACCTCAACGACAAGTTCATGCTGGGCAAGGTGATCCAGGCGATCGGCCGGTACGCGCTCGCCAAGGTCGACGCCGGCAGCAACAGCTTCCAGGTGCACCGGCTGGTCCAGGCGGTGATCCGGTCCGAGATGAGCGACGAGGAGCAGGAGACCGCCGTCCACGAGGTGCACCGCATCCTCACCGGCGCCCGGCCCGTCCTCGGCGACACCGACGACCCGGCCAACTGGCCCGCGTTCGACGAGATCTGGCCGCACCTGTCGCCGTCCAAGGCGCACAACTGCGACGAGGCGGACACCCGCCAGCTGCTCATCGACCGGGTCCGCTACCTGTGGAAGCGCGGCGAGCTGGACCGCGCCCGCGACCTCGGCCACGCGCTGGACGCGGAGTGGACCCGCAAGCTCGGCACGGACGACCGGCAGACCCTGCTGCTGCGCTTCCAGCTCGCCAACGTGCTGCGCTCGCAGGGCAATTACGCCGACGCGCTGGCCCTGGACGAGTCCACCCTGGAGCGCCAGCGGGTGCTGCTGGGCGAGCACCACCCGTACACCCTGATGACCGCGGGATCGCTGGGGGCCGACCGCCGGGCGCTCGGCCGGTTCCAGTCCGCGCTCGACATGGATCGCGAAATCCTCGATCAGTTCAGGGAGTTGTTCGGCGAGGAGCACCCGCGCACGCTCTCCATGGCGAACAACCTGGCGATCGACTACCGGCTGGTCGGCGACAGCGAGGCCGCCCGCGACCTCGACCGGGAGACCCTGGACCGGCGCACCGCCGTGCTCGGCGCGCGCCACCCCTACACCCTCTCCACCAAGTCCAACCTCGCCCGGGACCTGCGCGAACTCGGCGACTACAAGGGCTCGGCCGACCTGCTCCAGGAGGTCACCAACGACTTCGGCGACGTGCTGGAACCCGACCTGCCGGAGAACCTGCGCAACGCCAAGTCGCTGGCCGTCTCGCTGCGCAAGGCCGGCCAGCTCGCCGAGGCCCGCCGGATCACCAAGGAGACCTACGAGCGCTACCTGGAGCGCTACGGCGCCGACGCGCCCGACGCCCTGGCCTGCGCGCTCAACCTGGCCGCCGACTACAGCGCCTCCGGTGACAAGGAGGCCGCCCGCGACCTGGCCGTCACGGTGTTCGAGGGCCACCGGCGGCTGTTCGGCGACGAGCACCCGTTCACCCTGGCCTGTGGCAACAACCTGGGCATCTACCTGCGCGGCAGCGGGGACATCCGGGAGGCGATCGACCGCGGCCAGGCCACCGTGGAGGCGCTGCTGCGGACCGTCGGGGGGCAGCACCCGTTCACCCTGAACGCGATGATCAACCTGGCCAACGCCTACGGCGACGACGGCCAGTACACCCGGGCCGAGGAGCTGGAGCGCACCGCCTACGAGGGCCTCTGCGCGCGGTACACCCCCCGGCACCCGGACGCGGTGGCCTGTCAGGCCAACCTGGCCGTCACCCTGCGCTCGGCCGGCCGGCACACCCAGGCCGCCGAGCTGCGGGCCAAGGCCGTCGCCGAGCTGATCCGCCAGTTCGGCGAGGAGCACCCCAACACGGTCTCGGCCCGGGGCTGGAAGCGGATCAACCGCGACCTCGAACCGCAGCCGGTGTGACCGGCGGCCCGGCCGGCCGGCGTACCCTGCCGCAGGCGCCCGGGGGCCCGCGGCAGGGTACGCTGCGGGCCCTATGACCCAACTGTCCTCTTTGCCCCCGGTCCTGGTCACCCGACGGCTCGCGCCCGGGGTGGCCGAACGGCTCACCGCGCACCATGCCGCCACCTGCCACGACACGGACCTCCCGATGGCCCGCGGTGACCTGCTGGCGGCCGTGCGCGGCCGGTCCGCCGTCATCACCACCCTGGACGACGTGGTGGACGGCGAGTTCCTGGACGCGGCCGGCCCGGGGCTGCGGATCGTCGCCAACCACGCGGTCGGCCACCACAACATCGACCTCGCGGCCTGCGCCGAACGCGGGGTGCAGGTCAGCAACACGCCCGGCGTGCTCACCGCCGCCACCGCCGACATGGCCTGGGCCCTGCTGCTGGCGGCCACCCGGCGGCTCGGCGAGGGCGAGCGGTGGCTGCGTTCCGGGCGGCCGTGGGCCTGGGCGCCGAACTTCCTGCTCGGCCTGGAGCTGGCCGGCACCCCGCTCGGCATCCTCGGCATGGGCCGGATCGGGCAGGCGGTAGCCCGCCGGGCCCGGGCCTTCGACATGCCGGTCGCCTACCACAACCGCCGTGAGCTGCCGCCCGGGGAGGCGGACGGCGCCACCTGGCTGCCGCTGGACGACCTGCTCGCGCGGTCCGCCGTCCTGGTGGTCACCTGCCCGCTCAGCGCCGCCACCCGGCATCTGCTGGACGCCCGCCGGCTGGACCGGCTGCCGCCCGGCGCGGTCGTGGTGAGCATGACCGCCGGAGTGGTGGACGAGCTCGCGCTGGCCGCCGCACTGGAGTCCGGGGCGCTGTTCGCGGCCGCCGTCGACAACTTCGAACGCGAGCCCGAGGTGCCGTCGGCGCTGCTCGCCCAGGAGCGGGCGGTGCTGGCCCCGCACCTGGGCAGCGCCACCGTCCGCACCCGGCAGGCGATGGGCGGCCTCGCGGTGGACAACGTGCTGGCGGTGCTGGCCGGCGGCGCCCCGGTGACGCCGGTGACGGCGGTGACGGCGGCCCGGTAGGACCGGCAGGACCGGCCGCGGCGGCTACCCGGCCGCCCAGCTGAGCGCGGTGGTCATCATCCGGAAGGCGCCGAAGTGGGCGGCGCCGGGCTCCAGGAAGAGCGCGGCGCCGGGGATGTGGTCGGCCAGCCAGCGGGAGTGCTCGACCGGGGAGAACTGGTCGTCGGCGCCGTGCCAGAGCCAGGCGGGCACGGCGATGTCCTCGACCTTGAAACCCCAGTCGGTGGTGAACGCCAGCACGTCGTCGATCCAGCCGTCGGCGCTGTGCCGGAACGCCTCCCGGTAGTTGCTCTGCAGCATCCTCCGCAACCCGGTGTCGGCGACCACCTCCCGGTCGGTGGACGGCAGTTCGGACCGCAGGCCCTGCAGGAGACTGACCGGGTCGTCCTTGATCTGCTGGGACCGGAACTGCATGGCGTCCGCGATCCGCTCGCGGCCGCGCTCGGCCTCCTGGTACGCCCGGACGTTGGACGGGGTCATTCCGGCGTACCAGTCCAGGCCGGCCGCGTTCCGCGGCGCCAGGCTGACCAGCACGGCCACCCGGCTGACCCGCTCGGGCAGCAGTGCCGCGCAGGCCAGCGCGTGCGGGGCGCCGCCGGAGCGGCCGAGCACCGCGAACCCGGCCAGCCCGAGCTCGTCGGCGATGGTCCGGACGTCCGCCGCCGCCGCGCTCACCCGGCGGCCGGGCAGCCGGGTGGAGTCGCCGTAGCCGGGCCGGTCGAAGGAGATCAGCCGCACGCCCAGCCGGTACAGCACGGTGCTGCGCGGGTGCGGGCCGACCCGGCTGCCCGGCATGCCGTGCAGCAGGAACACCGGCCGGCCGCGCGGGTCGCCCAGGGTCTCGACGGCGAGGACGCGGTTGTCCGCGGCCTTGACCATCCGTAACGACACGCGCGGCCTCCTCAGTGGTCCCGGTCGGTGGTGGCGCGGACCTCACGGCGGGCCTGCCAGGTGGTGTGCTCGCGGGAGACCGCGTCCTCGGCGTCGCGGGCCAGCCGGGCCCAGCTCTCCTCGGCGCCGGCCGCCCCGACGTCGAGCCGGGCGAGCTGGTGCCGGATCAGCTCCAGCTCGTCGGCGGCGAGGCGGTAGGCGGCGGCCAGCGGCCGGTACTGGCGCAACTGCGCCCAGGCGGTGACCGACGCGGCCACCGCCGAGACGGTGCCGAGGGCGTCGTAGCCGAACTCGCCCATCGCCCGCAGCACCGCCAGCACCAGGCCGAGCAGCGGCAGCACCACGCCCAGCACCCCGGTCCAGAAGCCCGCCCGGGCGCAGTACCGGGCCTTGGCCCGGTACCAGTCGTGCTGCACCTGGATCCGCTCCCTGAGGTACACCTCGCGGCGCACCGCCAGCGGCCGGCCGCGCAGGTCGCGCATCGCGTCGGTGATCTCCGTGCCGGTGCCCGCGCCCACCGCACGGCTGCCCCGGAAGGCGTGCAGCACCCGGCCGAGCTGGAAGCTGTACAGGCCCTCGGCGTCCGGCAGGCTGCGCGGCGGCGGCTGGTAGGCGTCGGCGCGGACGGCGTACTTCCACGCCAGCGTCTTCACCGACTCGGCGGCGGCCCGGCCCTCGTACCAGAGGCCCTGCGGGTTCTGTCGGCTGATCACCAGGGCGAGCACGATGGCGCCGAGATAGGCGAGGGCGGCCAGCCAGGCCCAGGGGTCGCCGTCGGCGGAGCCGGTCGCGGCGGCGGCGACCAGCAGGACCAGCTCCCAGGCGGAGAGCAGCACGGCCCGCCGCTGCCCCTGCTGCGAGGCCGAGTCGGCGGCCCAGAACAGCTCGGGCAGCAGCTCGTGCTCGCGCACCCACCCCATCGGACCCGCATCCGACGCCATTCTCGGCCCCCACCCGTCGCTCCGGTCGCACCGCTCTCCTGCCCCGGGCGGCGGGCCGGTACGCCTGGTGGGGCGTCCGGCCGGGCCGCAATGGCCGGGAAGCCTCCGAGGTTGTCCCATATCGCGGTGCCGGGGCGGGGACCGGCACCGGGAGCCGCGAGCGCGGCCCCGGCGCCGGATCGGAACGTGCGGACCAGAACGTGGACCGGAGCGTGCGGATCAGAACGTGTAGAAGATCCGCTCCGCGTTGTCGGCCATCTGCTTGGCGTTCCACTCCATGCCGCCCGGCACGTTGCCGGAGCGGAACAGCGGCGGGGTGGCGCCGGTGCCGGCGGCGGCCGCGTCGGCCAGCCGGCCGACCGCCGAGGCGACCACGGCCTGCATCAGCGCGCCGGCGACGATGGTGGAGACCGGGCCGAAGGTGGTCTCGGCGGCCGGATGGGTCAGCTCGCCGTCGCCGACCGCGATCTTGTTGTCCAGCACCACGTCGCAGTGGTCCTTGAGATAGGTGCCGGAGGGGTGCGCCGAGGCCACCTCGGCCGGGTACGCCAGCGAGGTCAGCCCGATCACCTTCAGACCGCGGGCACGGGCGTACTGGGCCAGTTCGACCGGCATGATCTGGCGGCCGGAGAGCGAGATGACGAACAGCAGGTCCCCGGCGGTGGCGGGAGTGAGGTCCAGGGTGGTGGTGGCCAGGCCGGAGACCCGCTCCAGCGCGCTGGAGAGCGGGGCCGGCATCACCGTCACCCCGGCCATCCCGGGGACGTCGAGCAGGTTCACCGGAACGAGTCCGCCGGCCCGGTAGACCACGTCCTGGGCGGCCAGCGAGGAGTGGCCGGAGCCGAAGGTGAAGACCCGGCGCCCCTCGGTGACAGCCTCGGCCAGCAGCGTGGCGGCCGCCTCGATGGACTCGGCCTCCTCGGTGCGGACCCGCTGAAGGTGGGCGATCGCGGCATCGAAGTACCGGTCGACCAGCTCGTTCATCGGTTGCCTTCGCTCTCTGCCGGTGGGGGCGCCGGCCGGGTGGGGCGGCCCGGACGATCCGGACCGCCGGTGGAGAAAGCTACGGCGAGCACCGTGCTGCCTGACCGGCGCCGCTGTCAACAGCCACGGGAACGGCGACGAAAACCGGGGCCCGTGTCCGTCGTGCGGGCCCGGTAGTCGGTGCGGTACGTCAGAATTGGCGGTGAGGACACCGAGGAACGGAGCCAGCGGCGATGTCTGGGCTGATCGACACCACTGAGATGTACCTTCGCACCATCCTGGAGCTGGAGGAGGAGGGCATCACCCCGATGCGCGCCCGGATCGCGGAGCGCCTGGAACAGAGCGGCCCGACGGTGAGCCAGACCGTCGGCCGGATGGAGCGGGACGGACTGCTCCAGGTCGCGGGGGACCGTCACCTCGAACTCACCGAGGAGGGCCGCAGGCTCGCGGTGCGGGTGATGCGCAAGCACCGCATCGCCGAGTGCCTGCTGGTCGACGTGATCGGCCTGGAGTGGGAGCAGGTGCACGAGGAGGCCTGCCGCTGGGAGCACGTGATGAGCGAGACGGTCGAGCGCAAGGTCCTGGCCATGCTCGGCCACCCCACCCAGTCCCCGTACGGGAACCCGATCCCGGGCCTGGACGAGCTGGGTGACACCAAGGCGGAGGGCGAGGGCTTCGACGCCGCGCTCGTCACGCTGGACGCGGTGCGGCCGGGGGACGGCGGCGCCAGCGTGGTGGTCCGCCGGATCGGGGAGCCGATCCAGACGGACGAGGAGCTGATGCGCACGCTGCGCCGGGCCGGCATCCGGCCGGGCTCGACGGTCCGGGTCTCGGCCGGGGTCGGCGGGGTGCTGGTGGGCACCGGCGAGGACGCGGCGGAGCTGGGCAAGGAGATCGCCCAGCACGTGTTCGTGGCCCAGGTCTGACGCCGGCGAGGCCGGCGAGGCCGACGGCGGACCGGTGGGCGCGGGTCGACGGACCCGGGCGACGAGCCGATGAGCAGGGCCCGGTGCCCCGTGCACCGGGCCCTGCTCGCCCCCAGCCCCTCCCCGTCCCCTCCTGTTTCCGCGCCACCGGACCTCCCCGAGCTCGGCCGGTGGCGCGGCCCCTCCGTCCCCTCCCGGTCCCTCCCGTTCCCCTCCGTCCCTCCCGACCGCCTCGCCCGGCTTCCCCGTCCGAGCGACCCTTCCGGCGTCCCCTCTCGGTGAAATTTCTCCCCTCGGCAGATCATGGCAATCCTTGAGCGCTGTCACTCGTACGAGGGGCTTCCGCCGTTGATCAGCGGGTACACGGAAGCCTTATCCGCACAGGCGTGTGACGGACCCCGTCTCCGGTGGGAGACAAGGCCCGTCAGCCGTGCGCGGGGTGTCGCGCATCGCACGCCCTCACCCGATAGGCGTAGGGCGGCCGTTCACGGGACGGTGAATCAGTGGGCCGGCCGGCCTCAGCGCACCGCCGTCGGCTGGGCCGGCCGGGCGTCGGCCGCGGGGGCCTCGCGCCCGCACGCGTACGCCAGCGGGCTGATCAGCTCGGCGCCGTCCGGCAGCCAGCGGTTCGCCGCGGAGGGCGGGCGGGCCCACTGGGCGAAACCGGCGGGGCCCACCCTGGACGGCGGTGCCACCGTCCAGTCGCCCTCGCCGCGGGCCACCAGGTCCAGCCGCCCCGGCGGCCAGCCGAGCCTGCGCAGCAGCTCCGGCAGCCTGGCCGCGACTCCGGGGAGCGCCAGGAAGTGCAGCCGCCGGCCCACCCGCCCGGGCGCGGCCGGCACGGCGATGACCGGGCCGAGCTGGAGGTTCATCCGCTCCATCCGGGCCAGCGCCAGACAGCCCGCCACCTCCGGCACGTCCAGGACGTCGAAGGACCGGCCGGTGGGAAGCAGGATCGAGGCCTTCGGCCGGTCGGTCCACCAGTGCCGCACCGCGCCCGGACCGGCGCTCGCTCTGCGGGCCCAGTCCGCGTCGACCGGGTGGGCGCCGGGAAGCGCGCAGCGCGGGTCACCGCACGAGCAGTCGGCCGGTCCGTCCCCGTCAACCAGCCAGGTGCCCGGGGTGATCTCCCAGTGGCGGTTCTCGGCGTGGCCGACGGCTTCGGTGAGCAGTTGGGGCGGTCCGGCGTTCAGGCCCTGGTCGGGGGAGTCTGGGATGTCTTCCACGGGCTGATCAACTACCGTGCGTGAGGCTGGTTACGGCCCGTCGGGGGACGGCGTGTCGCACGGCGGCAATGTCACCCGAACCGGTGAGGCAACCGAGTTGGGGCGGCCCGGGACGGGCGCAGTGGGGGCGCATGGGAGCATTTACCAGGGCGCGTGGGGGGTGGGGATCGTCACCGTGGGTATCCCGCTGGCGTTGCTGATCGCTAACCTGGTGTCAGATTCCTTGGACGGTCGGACAGTCGGCAACAGATCAGCAGAATCTTCGCCCACCGGCCGGGACCGGAGGGTGTGGGGAGGCGAAGCCCAATGGCCGCGAGACCACTTGTCGCACGACAGCCCAACGAGCGTCTGCAGCAGCTGATTCAGGAGGCCAGCTGCTCCAACGCGGGCCTGGCGCGGAGAGTCAACCTCTGCGGGGCCGAGCACGGCCTGGACCTGCGGTACGACAAGACCTCCGTCGCCCGCTGGCTCCGCGGCCAGCAGCCGCGTGGGCAGGCGCCGGCGGTGATCGCCGAGGCGCTCGGCCGCAAGCTCGGGCGGAGCGTGTCGGTCGAGGAGATCGGCATGGCCGACGGCAAGAACCTCAGCTCCGGGATCGGGCTGCAGTTCGCGCCGACGCTGAACGCCGCGCTGGAGCAGGTCTGCGAGCTCTGGCGCAGTGACGTCGGCCGGCGGGACTTCCTGACCGGGGCGACGGTGGCGGCCTCCGCCCTGGTCGAGCCCAGCCGGGACTGGCTGATCACCCCGCCCGACCCGGTGGTGGCGCGGACCGGCGGGACGCGGGTCGGCCCGACCGATGTCGCCGCCATCCGGGCGACCACGGCGATGCTGGTCGACCTCGACCACCGCTTCGGCAGCGGGCACGTCCGCCCGGTGGTCGTCCACTACCTCAACAGTGTGGTCTCCGGGCTGCTCGGCGGCGCCTACCGGGAGGAGACCGGGCGGCAACTGTTCGCGGCGGTCGCCCGGTTGACGGAGCTGGCCGGCTACATGGCGGTGGACACCGGGCAGCCGGGCCTGGCCCAGCGGTACTACATCCAGGCGCTGCGGCTGGCCCAGGCCGCGGACGACCGCGGGTACGGCGGCTATGTGCTGGCCGCCTCGATGAGCCATCTGGCGGCGACGCTGGGGAACCCGCGGGAGATCGCCCAACTCGCCCGCGCCGCGCAGGAGGGCACCCGCGCGGTGGCCACCCCGACGGCGATGGCGATGTTCTACGCGGCCGAGGCGCGCGGCCACGCCCTGCTCGGGGACGCCCGCTCGTGCGAGGCGGTGGCCGCCAAGGCGCTGGAGGCGATGGAGCGGCGCCGTCCGGAGGACGACCCGGACTGGATCGTCCACTTCGACGACGCCTACCTGGCGGACGAGCTGGCCCACTGCCACCGGGACTTGGAGCAGGCCGGCCAGGCCGAGCACTACGCCCGCCGGGCGCTCGACCTGCACCCACCGACCAGGGTCCGGCGCCGCGCGGTGGACTTGGTGCTGCTGGCCACCGCGCAGTTGCAGCAGCGGGACCTGGAGCGGGCCTGTGAGACGGGCGCGCAGGCGATGCGGCTGCTGAGCGGGCTGCGGTCCAACCGGGGCGTGGAGTACCTGGACGAGTTCCGGCGCCGGCTGGAGCCCTTCCGGGAGCAGCGGGTGGTCCGCGAGTTCCAGGCCCGGGTGGAGGCGGAGGCCGCCTGACCAGGTGTCGGTACGTCGCGTGAGGGGCCGGTGAGGGATGTCCCGCCCACGTGGTCACCTGCTTCGGTGAACCGGTAGCGTGGGCGCGACGTCCAAGGAACTGTGATGCTCCCAAGAACCGACGAGATGTGGTCCGCCGTCAGCGCGCGGTCGTGCACAGGTGAGGAATCGCGTTGAGCCAGCGCCGCTCGTATCCCAACTCGGGTGACTTCAACCTGGACGATCTGTTCCGCCCCGAGCCGGGCCGGCAGCCCGGACAGCAGCCGGGCCAGCAGCCGGGCCAGCAGTCCGGCCCGCCGCAGGGTCCGGGGCCGGGGCAGCCGGGCGTCCCGCCGGTGGGGCAGCCGTCCGGACAGCCGGAGTACCTCGGCGAGGACATGCACACGCCGCCGACCCAGGCCGTCCCGCCCCAGGGCGGCGGCTCGTGGGGCGGCGCGCCGCAGCCCGGGTACGGTGCGCCGCAGGCCGATGCCGCCCAGGCGACCCAGTACCTGCCGCCGTACCCCGGCGCGGACCCGCAGGGCGGCGGCTACCCGGTCCAGCCGGGCCACCAGCAGCCCGCGCCGGGCTACCCGCAGCAGCCGGACCACGGCTACCAGGCGTACCCGCAGGCCGCCCCGTACCACCCCGCCGCCCCGGAGTACCCCGGGCAGGACTACGCCGGTCACGACTACCCCGCGCAGGACTACCCGACCGGCCAGGTCCCGACCGGCCAGGGCGGCAGCGGGCGTTCCTCCGGAAAGCTGATCATCGGCGGTGTGGTGGCCGGCTGCGTGGCGGCCGGGATCCTGGTCGCCGTCCTGATCAACGGGGACGACCCCAAGCCGGGCAAGGAGAAGCAGGCCGCCCCGGTGGCCACCGGCAGCAGCACCGGCGCCGCGACGCCGACCGCGAGCGGTTCGGCCGCCGCGGCCGTCAGCCCGGAGGTCAAGGCCCAGGCCCAGTCGCTCTCCGACCTGCTGGGCACCGCCAGCGACAGCCGCCAGGCGGTGGTCGGCGCGGTGGCCGCGGTGCAGAAGTGCGACAAGCTGCCCGAGTCCCAGCAGGCGCTGACCGAGGCCGCGGGCAAGCGCCGGGAGCTGCAGACCAAGCTCGCGGCGCTGAAGACGGACAAGCTGCAGGGCGGCCCGCAGCTGGTCGAGCAGCTCAACGCGGCCTGGCAGGCCTCGGCGACGGCCGACGACGAGTACGCCGCCTGGGCGGGGGACTCGCAGGCCCCGGGCGCCTGCGACCCGAAGAAGCTGGACAACCAGCACTACAAGAACGCGGTCCAGGCCAGCGGCAGCGCCACCACCGCGAAGAAGCAGGCCTCCGGTCTGTGGAACGCCATCGCGGCCCAGACCGGCCTGCCGACCCGGGGCGACGGGGACCTGTAGGCGGGGCCGACAGTCCAGGGGCCGACAGTCCAGGGGCCGGTGGCCCCCCGGGAACGGACGACGGAGGGCCGGACCGGTCGGCCGGTCCGGCCCTCCACCGTCGGGCCCGCGGCGATCACGCCGGCGGCTTGCTCCCGGTGAGCACCCAGCGGACGTCCACGAAGCCCGGCTGCTGGAGGGTCATCCGCCCGCCCTTGACCACCTGGTAGGTGACCCAGGTGTTCACCAGCCGCGGCGACTCGGTGCTGGGCAGCATGTTGGTGGTGCCCCAGTTGAGCGGCGGGGTGACCCCGACGTCGACCTGGTCGCCGCTGTCCAGCAGCGCGGTCACCGTCTTGGCGGTGACCGGCCGCCCGGCCGCGCCCAGCCGGTCGGCCACCTGCCGGAACACCTCGTACGCGACCCAGGTGCTCTGCACCCCGGGGTCGGCGACGTCGATCGTCCCGCCGACGGTGTCGCCGCGGACCACGGTGCGCAGCGGGTCCCAGATCTTGGCCGACTCCGGCGGGTACCAGCTGGTCACGTAGGCGCCGGCCAGCGGGCCGCTGTCGCCGCCGGTGGAGTCCACCACCGACTGCTGGACACTGCCGATCACCGAGGCGATCCGGGTGTTCTTCGGGCCCAGCCGGCGGTACGAGTCCAGCAGGCTGCCGGTCGGCTCGGCACCGAGCGCGCTGGTGATGCAGTTCCCGGCCTCGTCCTTGCCGAGTGCCTTGCGGGCCACCGCCGTGTAGTCGGTGGACTGCTCCGGCGCCTTGACGTCCAGCAGCTTGATCCCGGCCGGCTTGAGGGCGTTGGCCAGGTAGCCGAGCAGGTTGTCGCCGGCCGGGGTGTCCGGGCGGACCAGGGAGACGGCCCGGCACCCGGCGTCGACCAGCTGGCGGCCGCTGCCGCCGATCAGGGCCGGCATGCCGCCGCCCACCGGGTACGACAGCGGGCTGCTGAACTCGGGCTGGGACAGGCCGTACCCGCCGATCAGCGGGATCCCGGCGCGCTCCAGGATGGGCATGAAGTTGTCGCCGTACTGGCTGTACGAGCCGATCACGGCGACCGCCTTGGCGTCCACGGCCTGCTGCGCGCAGGCCGTCACACCGTCCGCGGTGTTGTGCTCGTTGCAGGTCAGGACCCGCAGCTTGCGGTTGCCGAGACCGCCCTTGGCGTTGATGTCCCGGCCGATGGCCTCGGCCAGCGCGGTCATCCCGGGCCGGTCGGTGGAGCCGGTGCCGGACGGGGCCCAGGTCATCACAGTGAGGTCGCCACTGCCGGTCGAGGCATCGGCCGGTCCGCCGCACGCGGAGGCCGAGAAGAGGGTTGGGAGCAGGGCCACGGTGGTGACCGCTGCGGCGATCGGGCGGCGGCGACGGTGCCGCGCGATCGGGTTCTGAGCCTGGAACGAGCCCCTTCGGCTGGTCATCGGTCTTCCCTCCCTGGGCGCTGTGCTGCGCACCGGCACCAGCCAAGCCCGCACGCCGCAAGGAGAGAGGGCGGAAAAGCGAAGGGACGGCGAACGAGGGCTGAAATCAGGGCGGGGACGCGTGTAGAGGAGGCGGAGAACGGGAGGAATGTGGAAGTGGAGCCCGAACGGTCGAGGAACGTACGATCGTTCTTCATGTCCGCCAGCACAGATTCTTCGCACCGGTCTGCCCGAAACCCTTCTCGTCCGGGCCACCGCTCCAGCACGATGGGCGGCATGCCGCTCAACGACCTGCCCTGGTGGCGCTGGCGAGCCCGACTGCGCTCGGCGCTGCACATGCTGTCCGATCCCGGTTTCCAGCAGGACACCTGGCTGGCCGGCCGCGAGGGCTACGGCGACGTGACCGACGCCGTCTACCGGCTGGTCGAGGACACCTGGCTGGACCGCTGGTCGGCGGAGAAGTACGTGGGCACGATCTTCCGGGACTCGGCCGAGGCCGCCGTGGTGGACGTCGCGGTGCTGCGGGTGGTCCGGATCCTGCACCAGGTCGGCGCGGACGCCCCGGCCTCCGCCTACCTCGGTCACCACGGCTGGCCGGAGGCCGTCCGGGCGGCCCGGGAGGCGCACGTCAAGCTGGCGGTGAACGACGGCGAGGACCCGGACACCCCGCCCCGGTCGCTGGACGTGCTGCGCATCCTGACCCAGGTCTGAGCCGTCCCGCAGTGCGGGCACCGGGACGGCCGCTGTCCGGAATGTGACACGCTGGACCGTCCACACGACGCAACGACCTCAGGACGGGACAACCCCACCGTGGAACAGCAGACGGCCAGCGCCCAGTACGTCCTCACGCTGTCCTGCCCCGACAAGCAGGGCATCGTCCACGCGGTCTCCAGCTATCTCTTCATGACCGGCTGCAACATCATCGACAGCCAGCAGTTCGGGGACGGGGACAGCGGGCTGTTCTTCATGCGGGTGCACTTCTCCGCCGCCGAGCCGGTCACCGCCGACAAGCTGCGGGCCAGCTTCGCCGCGATCGGCGCCTCGTTCGGGATGGACTGGCAGATCCACCCGACCGAGGAGAGGATGCGGATCGTCCTCATGGTCAGCAAGTTCGGCCACTGCCTGAACGACCTGCTGTTCCGCACCCGGATCGGCGCGTTGCCGGTGGAGATCGCCGCGGTGGTCTCCAACCACACCGACTTCCGCGACCTGACCGAGGGCTACGGCATCCCGTTCCGGCACATCCCGGTCACCCGGGACAACAAGGCCGAGGCCGAGCAGGAGCTGCTGGACCTGGTGGCCAAGGAGAACGTCGAGCTGGTCGTGCTGGCCCGCTACATGCAGGTGCTCTCGGACGGGCTCTGCACCGCGCTCTCCGGCAAGGTGATCAACATCCACCACTCCTTCCTGCCGAGCTTCAAGGGCGCCAAGCCGTACCACCAGGCGCACACCCGGGGCGTGAAGCTGATCGGTGCCACCGCGCACTACGTCACCGCCGACCTGGACGAGGGCCCGATCATCGAGCAGGAGGTGGCCCGGGTGACCCACGACATCACGCCGGACCAGCTGGTCGCGCTCGGCCGGGACGTCGAGTGCCAGGCGCTGGCCCGTGCGGTGAAGTGGCACAGCGAGCACCGGGTGCTGCTCAACGGCACCCGGACGGTCGTCTTCGGCTGAGCCCGGCACGCTCCCCGGGCGGCGGCCGGTCGCGGATCAGGGCCGGGACAGCAGCGGCGCCGCCCGGAGCACCTCGCGGATCGCGGCCCGGTCCCCGTGCTCGCCCACCAGCAGCCGGTCCGGGTCGCGGTGCGCGGCGGCGAGCTGGCAGAACTCCAGCCCGTCCAGCACCATCGAGGCCACCGGCTCGCCGAGGGGCGGGCCGCTGTCCGGGCCGTCCAGGGGTATCAGCCACTCGCCGGCCGCCGGGCCGTCGATCACCAGCCGCAGCCGCCGGCCGGGGCGCCCGTCGTCTCCCGGCCAGTGGGCGGGGGCGGCGGCGGGCCCGGGCCGGGAGGCGCGGAGCCCGGCCAGCGCGGGCGGGAGCATCCGGACGGCCAGGTCCACCATCTGCCGCAGGTGCTGCGGTGCGGGCGGGGCGTACGGGTACGCGACCGCGCGTGCCACGTCCTCGCCGTGGACGTAGCACTCGAAGGCCCGGTCCACGAAGGCGTCGCGCAGCGGGACGACGGCGAAGCCGAAGTCGACGGGGGTGTTGCCCTGCGGGGCGAGGGCGGCGGAGCGGACCAGTTCACGGGTCTGCCGGCGCCAGCGGGCGCGCACCGACTGCGGTGGCCGGTCGGCCTGTTCGGCGGTCAGCCGGGCGGTGCGCCCGGTGATCCCGGCGAACGGCGGGCCGCCCTGCGCGGGCACCCGGGGGACCGGCGGGGCCAGGGTCTGCGGCGGCACCCGGCGGTCCGGTGGCGGCGGTGCGCCGCCCGGGACGGGGTCGGGCAGACCGAGGGCGAGGGCCAGATAGCCGTCCACGGCGGCGAGATGGCAGAGCACCTCGGCCGGGCGCAGGTGCTCGGTGCCGCCGTGCCAGGGGAGTTCGGCCACCTCCTGCCACTCCTCCGGGCCGAGGTCGCGCAGCAGGGCGTCGAGCTTGGCGGTCTCGGCGGTGTA
Source organism: Kitasatospora sp. NPDC092286 (assembly GCF_044755565.1). Lineage (NCBI taxonomy): Bacteria > Bacillati > Actinomycetota > Actinomycetes > Kitasatosporales > Streptomycetaceae > Kitasatospora > Kitasatospora sp. NPDC092286. The sequence goes on from NZ_JBIVRD010000006.1 coordinate 164,968, forward strand.
GGGGGTGCCCCAGGCGGGGACGGGCAGGTCGGCCGGGCGCCGGGAGAGGCACCAGCCGAGCACCTGCTGGCGCAGTGAGCCGGGCTGGTCGAGGGGTTCGTCGGCGGCGAGCCAGTCGGCCGCGTCCCGCAGCCGGGCGGCCTCCCCGACGCACTCGGGGCAGGCCCGCAGGTGCTGTTCCCGGTCGGCGGCCTCGCGGGGCGGGCAGGCGCCGAGGGCCCAGGCGCCGGGCCGTGTCCGCAGCCGGTCCACCGCGCGGCGGTGGGTCAGGGCGCCGAGCCAGGAGCGCAGTGTGTCCTGGGCGGGGTCGAAGTCCTCGGGGTGCTCCCAGAGATGGGCGAACATCTCGCGGGTGAGCCGGTCCGTGGCGGTCTGGTCGGCCAGGATCCGCCCGGCCAGGCCGTGCACCATCGGTGCGAGCTGGTCGTAGAGTTCGCCCAGCGCCGTCTCCTCGCCGCGGGCGAGGCGCCGTTGGAGCTGTTCGTCCCAGCGCGGGGCGCTGCCGGGGGTGGTCATCGGTCACCACCCTCCTGCCGTGGGGTTTTCCGCCGTGGGGCCGCTGCCGTGGTCAACGGTATCCCGCGGTCTTCCGGGGACGGACGGATTCCGTGAAGAATGGAACCCCGGGCTTCGGATCGTCACATCGTGCGATCGACCGCCGATCCCGCTGTTCGAAGGCCGTTGGACATATGTCGCACGGGTGGTTCGCGAGTGGCGGGCACGGTGTCGGGGGCGTCCGGCGGTAGGTTCGCCACTGCGTGTCCGGTGGCTCGGTCCGGGCCGGACGGCAGCCGGCGCGGGGCTCGCGAGAGTGAACGGGACAGTATGCACTGCCCTGTCCCCCGATCGCTGGAATATGCCCGAAGCGCTTGCTGCGGTCCGCTCGCCGAACCATCCTGAGGCGTATTCGTGACGCAGCCAGTGCGCGACGGACGGGATGGCGCGGGCGAGTTGTACGGCGGCCCGGCCTTCGGCGGGCGTCAGGGCCGGCCGGCTGGACGATCCGGCCTCGATCGAGACGATGGCCGAACTGCGAGTGCGGGTGGTGGAGCGGTGCAGGTTCTTCAAGTACAGCTTGCGGTGCAGGCGGACCCCGCCGAGGTCGGCCGGGCCCGCCGGTGGGTGCGCTCACGGCTGCTGAACCACGGTGTGGACCCGGACGCGCCGATCGCCGAGACGGTGGTGCTGGTGGTCTCCGAGCTGGTGACCAACGCCGTGGTGCACACCGGTTGTCCGGCGGTGCTCCGGCTCTGCTTCCCCGTGGACGGGGAGAGTTGCGGCTCCGGTGCGGGCGGGGTGCGACAGTCGGCGACGGTGGGCCCGCTGCGGGTCGAGGTCGCGGACGCCAGCCAGGTGGCCCCCGCCCCCCGGCACGCCGGAGCGGACGCGGACGCCACCAACGGGCGCGGACTGGAGCTGGTCGAGCTGCTCTGCGACCGCTGGGGCTGGTACCCGGACGGTTCGGGCAAGCGGGTCTGGTGCGAGATCGGCGCGGACGCCCGGCCGGCGGATCCGTTGGCCGGTGCGGACTGGGCCGCGCTGGCGCCCTGAGACCCGGGCGGCTCCTCGGGCGGCTCCTTCTTCCCGGCCTGCGATCATCGGGCCGAAACCTGACGCAACCATTCCGAATTTCTGACAAACCATTGACGTGACGTATCCGACTGATCACTCTTGGGAGCAGCTCTCCGTCGCGAGGGGACGCCGAGGGAACACTTGAACGCCGCTGCGGTGCTGCTGTCCAGGGGGATCATGTCAGCAGGGGGGTCGCGGTCTGCCGGTCGTGTGGTGGCTCCTTGGCGAGTGCGGAGTGTCGGTGCGCGGGTTCAGGGCCCGTGCGTCGCGATTGGATGGCGGCCTGCCGTGCCGTGCTCGGGGTGCGTGCGGCCTGCCGCCATCCAAATCGCCCGTACCGGACACCGGCTTTCGGTCACTTGACCACTCGGCCCGCAGCCGCCCGGCTCGCCCGGTCCGGTCGGCCCGTCGTGGCTCAGGCCGGCTGCTCCACCGCCCGGAAGGCCTGCCGGTATCTGCTCGGCGCCACGTCCAGGCGTCCGCGCAGCTGGAGCCGGAGCGAGGCCGCGGTGCCGAAGCCGGACTCCCGCGCGATCTGGTCGATCGTCAGGTCCGTTCCCTCCAGCAGTTGCCGGGCCCGCTCGGTGCGCTGCACCGTCAGCCACTGGCCCGGGCTGCTGCCCGTCTCCTCGCGGAACCGCCGGGTGAAGGTCCGTACGCTCATGCCCGCACGGTCGGCGAGTTGGCGCAAAGCGAGCGGTCGGTCCAGGTGTTCCAGCGCCCAGGCGCGGGCGGACGCGGTGCCGGCGCCGCCCTCGTCGGCCGGGCCGGGCACCTCCACGTACTGCTTCTGGCCGCCCTCCCGCCACGGCGGCACCAGACAGGTGCGGGCGACGGCGTTGGCCACCGCGCTGCCGTGGTCGCGGCGCACCAGGTGCAGACAGAGGTCGACCCCGGCGGCCACCCCGCCGGAGGTGAGGACGTCGCCGTCGTCGGTGAACAGCACGTCGGGGTCGAGCCGGACCTTCGGGAACAGTGCGGCGAAGCGGTCGGTGTAGCGCCAGTGGGTGGTGGCCGGGCGGCCGTCCAGCAGGCCGGCGGCGGCCAGGACGAAGGAGGCGGTGCAGATCGACACCAGCCGGGTGCCGGGCCTGATCCGGGCCAGCGCGGCGGTCAGTTCGGGCCCGACCACGGCGTCCACCTGCATCGGGCCCGGGTCCATGGAGGCCGGGATCACCACGGTGTCGGCCTGCTCCAGCAGTTCGGGGCCGTGCTCGACGGCGATCCGGAAGTCGGTGCTGGTCTCGACCGGGCGGCCGTCCACGGTGCAGGTGGCCACCCGGTAGAGCGCTTCGCCGGCCGGGTCCTTGGCCGACTCGAAGATGCGGGAGGGGATGCCCAGTTCGAAGGCGACCACCTGGTCGAGGGCCAGTACCGCTACCCGGTGCGTCATTCCGGCGTCCTTTCGTCGGCTCTGAGCGTCGGTCCAGCGTACGCCCCGTCGGTGGCCCGATCCTTGCGAAAGCTGGCAGTCAGGCCACTCGTGGCGGTCGGGGCCGTTCGGGAGACTCGGCCTGGTGAACGAACGGAACGCCCCCACCGCCCCCAGCGCCCCCGCACCGCCCACCGCCCCCGCACTCCCCACCGCCCCCGCACTCCCCACCGCCGGGCCGACCGCCCGTTGGTGCCGGCCGCACTACGCCTGGGTGGTGACCGCCGTCGCCCTGCTGGTCCTGCTCGGCTCGGCCGGCTTCCGCTCCACGCCCAGCCTGATGATGGAAGCGCTGCACAACGAGTTCGGCTGGTCGACGGCCACGATCTCCAGCGCGACCTCCGTCAATCTCGCCCTCTACGGCCTCACCGCCCCCTTCGCCGCCGCCCTGATGGACCGTTTCGGCGTCCGGCTGGTGGTGGTCTGCGCGCTGCTGACCATCTCGGTCGGCTCCGGCCTCACCCTGCTGATGCGCGAGCCCTGGCAACTGGTGCTCTGCTGGGGCGTGCTGGTCGGCCTCGGCAGCGGTTCGATGGCCGGCGCCTTCGCCACCACCGTCACCGGCCGCTGGTTCCAGGCCCGCCAGGGGCTGGTCACCGGTGTGCTCACGGCCGCCGGCGCGGCCGGCAACCTGGTCTTCCTGCCGATCGGCGCCTGGCTGGTGGAGCAGCACGGCTGGCGCTCGGCGGTGGTCGTGGTCTCGCTGGCGGGCAGTGCGGTCGCCGTCCCGGTGCTGCTGCTGATGCGCGAGCGGCCCGCCGACCTCGGCCTCCTTCCCTACGGGGCGACCGAGGCGCCGCCCGCCCCCGCCGTCCAGGGGCGGGTGCTGACCCGCTCGCTGAGGGTGCTCCGCGACGCGGCCCGCAGCCGGGCGTTCTGGCTGCTGGCGGGTTCCTTCGCGATCTGCGGCGCGACCACCGCCGGACTGGTCGGTACCCACTTCATCCCGGCCGCCCACGACCACGGTCTGCCCGTCACCACCGCGGCGAGCCTGCTGGCCCTGATCGGCGTCTTCGACGTGATCGGCACGATAGCCAGCGGCTGGTTCACCGACCGCCTCGACTCCCGGACGCTGCTGGTCGTCTACTACGCCCTGCGCGGTTTCTCGCTGTTCCTGCTGCCGCAGCTGTTCGCGGGCTCGCTGGAGCCGCCGATCCTGGCCTTCGTGATCTTCTACGGGCTGGACTGGGTGGCCACCGTGCCGCCGACCGTCGCGCTCTGCCGCCGGCACTTCGGCGAGGACGCGCCGATCGTCTTCGGCTGGCTGCTCGCCTGCCACCAGATCGGCGCCGCCCTGGTGGCCGGGCTGGCCGGCCTCGCCCGGGACGCGCTCGGCGACTACGACCTCGCCTGGTACGGGGCCGGCGTCCTCTGCTTGGTCGCCGTGCTGCTCTGCCTGGCGCTGCGCCCGGACCGCCCGGACCGCCCGGACTGTCCGGACCGCACGGACCGCACGGATCGCACGGACTGTCCGGGCCATCCGGACCGTTCCGTTCCGGCATTGTCGTAAGGGGCGGTTAGGCTCTGCGCCCATGACGCTTTCCTTCACCCTGGACCCCAAGCTCGACCCCGACCTGCGCGCCGCCATAGTCCGGCTCTGGACGGACGTCACCAACGCCGGCGGCGCGGTCGGGTTCGTGGCACCGGTGACGGAGGGCGAGGTCCGGGACGTCGCCGAGGAGCAGTTCGCCGGGGTCGAGCCGGGGCGGCCCGACCGGCTGCTGATCGCCCACGAGGAGGGCACCGGCCGGCTCGCCGGCCTGCTGTTCTTCGAGTCCATGCGGTTCGGGCCGATGGACCACTGGCGGATGCTCAAGCGGGTCATGGTGCACCCGGACTTCCAGGGCCGCGGCTACGGCGCCGAGCTGATGGCGGAGGCCGCGCGGGTCGCCCGGGACTGGGGCCTGGACGGCCTGCGGCTCACCCTGCGCGGAGGGCTCGGCCTGGAGGCGTTCTACGCCCGCTCCGGCTATGTCGAGGTCGGCCGGGTGCCCGCGGCGATCCGGGTCGCCCCGGGGGACGACCGCGACGACGTCACCATGTGGCTCGACCTGCGCTGACACCGGGGCCGGTGGGGGGGTGGTGGAGCGAGGGGGACGGCCGACCCGTTCCCCGTGGCGCCCGTGGGGCATGCTTCACTGGGAGACCGGCCCACTCCCCGCGCAGTGAAGGATGTGTCACCCCAGTGAGCAGCAATGTGAGCACCAAGCCGCACGCCACGCTCCGCTACACCTCCCTGCGGGTCAGCATCTTCCTCGGCTGCCTGCTGGTCGCCCTGCTGCTCGGCCACTTCGGGGTGATCCCGGTCAGCGGCCAGGCCGGCGTGATCTTCCTCTTCCTGCTGGCCGCCCTGGTCTCGGCGCCGCTCAGCTACGTCCTGCTGAGCAAGCAGCGCGACGAGATGTCGGCCCAGATCTCCGACAAGGTCACCGGCATCCGCTCCCGGACGGCCGACCGGATCGCCGCCCAGAACGCCGAGGAGGACGCCGCCGACGACGCCGCCCGCGCGGCGACCGCCCTGCAGAACTGACCCCCGCCGCAACCGTGCCCGTTCCCGCCGCCGCCCCCGGGGCCGACCGTGAGCAGCCGGCCGGCCCGGCCGCCCGTGCCGGGAGCGTCGCCGGCACCTGGCCGGCCCCCGTCCGCCGGCCCACCGGGCGGGACGTGGCCCGGCTCGCCGGCGTCTCGCAGGCCACCGTCTCCCTGGTGTTCTCCGGCTCCGAGGCCGGCCGACGGGTCTCCGAGGCGACCCGTGAGCGCGTCCGGGAGGCCGCCCGCAGCCTCGGCTACCGCCCGCAGGCGGCCGGGCGCCAACTGCGTCTGGGCCGCAGCGGCATGATCCTGCTGGCGGTGCCGAACATCCTCGGACCGTTCTTCGGCCGGGTGCTGGAGGGCGTCCACGAGGAGGCGGGCCGGCACGGCCTGGCCGTGGTGGTCAGCTCCGGCTGGGGCAGCGCCACCCTCGCCGACGCCGCCACCACCAGCCGCTTCGACGGTCTGCTGATCTGCTCCCCGGACGACAGCCAGCTCGGTGAGCTGCCCGCCGACACCCCGGCCGTCTTCCTGGACGCCGACCCCGGCACCGACCGCGCCCGCCCCACCGTCGAGCTCGACGTGGCCGGCGGGATGCGGGCCGCCGTCGAGCACCTGGCCGGGCTCGGTCACCGCCGGATCGGACGGCTGCGCTCCACCCACGCCGCGTACACCTTCCGGGTCCGCCAGGCCGCGTTCGAACAGGCCGCCGCCGGGCTCGGCCTGGAGGTCGTCGAGCTCGGCGTCAGCCTGAACGAGGGCCAGCCCGCCGCCCGCGGTGCCGCCCGCCGGCTGCTGGAGCGGCCGGACCGCCCGCCCGCGGTGATCTGCGACGACGACGTGGTGGCCTCCGGCGTCTACCAGGCCGCCGCCGAGCTCGGGCTGCGGGTCCCCGCCGACCTCTCCGTGATCGGTATCGACAACATTCCGGTGGCCCAGCTCCTCACCCCGCCGCTCACCACCGTCGACCTGCCCGGTGAGGAGCTGGGCCGGGCCGGGGTCGAGGCGCTCGCCGGGCTGCTCCGCGGCGACCCGGTCGCGCCGGTCCCCCCGCTCACCACCTCGCTGGTGCTGCGCTCCTCCACCGCTCCGGCGGGCGGCCGTCGGGGCTGACCCGTACGGGTGAAATGCCGTCAGCCCGCGGGCACCGCCACCGGCTCGGCGGCCGGGGTGGCCGGCAGCGGCCGGAACCAGCGGCGGGCGCCGAACAGCAGCAGGGCGCCCAGCCCGATCCCGCCCGCCGCGCAGAGCGCCACCGAGCGCAGCGAGTCCTCGGCGAGGTTGCCGGAGACGGCGTAGCCGAGCGAGTTGCCGGTCGCGAACAGCGTCACCAGCCAGGCGAACGCCTCGGTCACCGTCCCGACCGGCGCCAGCTCGGCGACCAGCACGAACGCGGCCGCCAGCAGTGGCGCCAGCCCGATCCCGGAGAGGAAGGCCAGTCCGGCCGTCGGGTAGGGCCCGGGCACCAGCACCGGCGGCAGGTAGCAGAGCGCCATCCCGACCGCCATCACCCAGGTGCGGGTCGCCGTGCTGCTGCGCCACCGCACCGCGCCGTACGCCAGCGCGCCGAGCAGGCCGCCGAGCGCCGCCAGCGCCAGCAGCGTCCCCGCGCCGCCCGGCAGCCCGCCCTCGTGCTCCTCGGCGTAGGCGATGAACAGCACGTTCTGCGCGCCGACCGCCCAGCCGGCCCCGGCCAGTCCGATCAGCAGCAGCACCAGGCCGGGGGAGCGCAGCGGCCCGAGCAGTCCGGAGGAGTGTTCGCGCGGCGGGGCCTGCCAGGCCCGGGCCGGGCCCGCGGTGGCCACGACCAGCGCACCGGCCAGCCCGAGACCGGCCGCCACCCAGAGCGCGGCGACCGGGCTGAACGCGCCCGCGATGCCGGCCACCGCGAGCGGGCCGGCCACGTAGAGGATCTGCTGCGAGGCGGAGTCGAAGGCGTACGCGGTGTCGAGCTGCTTCTCCTCGACCACGTCCGGCCAGAGCGAGCGCAGGCACGGTTCGAGTGGCGGCATGGCCAGCCCGGCTATCGCGGCGCCGGCCGGCGCGGCCAGCGCCGAGCCGGGCGCGAGCGCCAGCAGCGCGTACCCGCCGCCGGCGACCGCGGCGGAGGCGAGCAGGACACGCGGCTGCCCGGTGCGGTCCACGATCCGGCCGAGGACGGGCCCGCCGACGGCGGCCGAGATCGCGTACGCGGCGGTGGCCAGTCCGATCCGGCTGTACGGTGCGCCGGCCTCGCGCAGGGCCAGGGCGATCACCAGGGCGGTCATGCCGGCGGGCAGCCGGCCGAGCAGGGTGCCGAGGAGCAGCCGGCCGACGTGCGGGGCGCGGAGCAGGGCGAGGTAGCCCATGGACGGGTCTCCGGTTCTGGGCAGGGGTGAGCGGGGCGCCGTCAAAGTTATACGTATAACTACTTGCCGGTCAATCGGCCCGGATGGCTGATCTGATGGGGTGTCGGCGTGGTTCGTGTCCGCATCTCAAACAAACACTTTGAAGATCTCAAACCTTTACTGCTAACGTAACGGCCATGACCACCTCAGGCGCACCCCGGACGCACGGCATGGGCTCGACGCCCACGGCCGCCCGCGTGTGCCGCCTGCCGGGTGCTGTGGACAGCCCGCGCCGTTGTCGCGCCATGAGCTGTATCCCGGCGGCACGCCCCTGACGAGGGCTGAGCCCTCCCCGCTCGCCTCGTGCGCCGTGTCGCCTTCCCCGCCTCATCTCACCGTCAGCAACGCCCTTCCCGGAGCCGCACCGTCATGTCCACAGCGCCCGAGGCGACCTCGTCGCCGTCCGTGCTCGCCAGAATCCGCAAGACCCCGTTCTGGGTCCAGATCGTCGCCGGCCTCGTGTTCGGTGTCGGTCTCGGCTACCTGGCCCGCTCCGCCGACATCTCCTGGCTGGCGACCACCCTGGAGACCATCGGCAAGATCTTCGTCCAGCTGCTGAAGCTGGCCGTCCCGCCGCTGGTGTTCACCGCGATCGTGGTGAGCGTCGCCAATCTGCGCAACGTCACCAACGCGGCCCGGCTGGCCGTTCGCACACTCCTCTGGTTCCTGATCACCTCGCTGATCGCGGTCGCGATCGGCCTGGGCCTGGGCCTGCTGACCAACCCCGGCCAGGGCACCAACCTCACCACCGAGGGCCTGAAGGCACCGAAGTCGTCCGGTAGCTGGATCGACTTCCTGACCGGCATCTTCCCGACCAACATCGTCACCGCGTTCACCGAGGTGAACGTGCTGCAGATCGTCTTCATGGCGGTCGTGGTCGGCGCGGCGATCATCAAGCTCGGCGCCAGGGCCGAGCCGGTCCTCAAGCTCAGCGAGTCCGTCCTGGAGCTGACCCAGACCGCCCTGTGGTGGGTCATCCGGCTCTCCCCGCTCGGCACCCTCGGCCTGATCGGCAAGTCCGTCGCCAAGTACGGCTGGGACCTGCTGAAGCCCTTCGCGACCCTGACCGCGGACGTCTACATCGGTTGCGCGCTGGTGATGTTCGTCGCCTACTCCCTGCTGCTGAAGTTCGCCGGCGGCCTCAACCCGCTGAACTTCTTCAAGGGTGCCTGGCCCGCCATCCAGCTGGCCTTCGTCTCCCGCTCCTCGGTCGGCGCCCTGCCGGTCACCCGCCGGGTCACCGAGCGCCTCGGCGTCCCGAGCGAGTATGCGAGCTTCGCGGTTCCGTTCGGCGCCACCACCAAGATGGACGGCTGCGCCGCGATCTACCCCTCGCTGGCCGCGATCTTCGTCGCCCAGGTCTACAACATCGACCTCGGCATCAGGGACTACCTGCTGATCGCCTTCGTCTCGGTGATCGGCTCGGCCGCCACCGCGGGCCTCACCGGCGCGATCGTGATGCTGACGCTGACCCTCTCCACCCTGGGTCTCCCGCTGGAGGGCGTGGGCCTGCTCCTCGCCATCGACCCGATCCTCGACATGATGCGCACCGCGACCAACGTCGCGGGCCAGGCGCTGGTGCCGGTCCTGGTCGCGGCCCGCGAGAAGACCCTCGACCTCGTCGCCTACAACAGCCCCACCGGCGACCTCTACGGGGACGCCCCGGCCGCCGGCATCCCGGCCCAGTCCGCCAAGGGCGGTACGCCGGCGACCGCCTGACCCCGGCTCCTCAGGCCGACGCGGGCGGGCCGGGGCACAAGGCAGGGGGCCCGCCGGATCGGTGGGCCCCCTTGGGTGTTGCTCTTGTGCTCATGGTGACGGCCGTCGGGGGCCGTCGGCGGACCCGATGGGGTCCCGAGCGATCAGAACATCAGAGGATGGTCAGATAGCGGTGACGTTCTCCGCCTGCGGGCCCTTCGGGCCCTGGGTGACGTCGAAGCTGACCGCCTGGTTCTCCTCCAGCGAGCGGAAACCGTTCGCGTTGATGGCGGAGTAGTGGACGAAGACGTCGGGGCCGCCGCCCTCCTGGGCGATGAAGCCGAAGCCCTTCTCAGCGTTGAACCACTTGACGGTTCCCTGAGCCATGCCGTTCTCCTTGCGAGGCGTGTTGGGGACCACACCGTGTGGTGCCCGGTCCGCTGCGCTGATCGCCCTGCCTCCGGACGGGTCCGGAGTTTTTCGATATTGCTGAAAAACTACAAAAAGCCTGCGGTTACATGCTCCGCAGGCTTCAAGTACTGCAAGGGGAATCAAACTGCAACTGAGGGCAACGCTAGCATGCGGTCGCTGTGACGACCAGGGGTGACTTGCGGGGTGGACAGGGCGTGTCGTAAGGGCGGTGAGGGGCTTCCCGGAGGGCGGGCATACCCTGCGGGGAGGCGCACGAACAGCAAGGGAGCGGCGCAGTGTCAGCAGCGGATGCGCAATCGCGGGAGCCCCGGGAGAACACCCCGGTCAGGCCGCGGGTCGGGCATATTCAGTTCCTCAACTGCGTCCCTCTCTACTGGGGTCTGGCCAGAACCGGCAATCTGCTCGATCTCGACCTCACCAAGGACACCCCGGAGAAGCTGAGCGATCAGCTGGTCGGGGGTGCGCTGGACATCGGGCCGATCACCTGCGTGGAGTATCTGCGGCACGCCGACGAACTGCTGGTCCTGCCCGACATCGCGGTCGGCAGCGACGGCCCGGTGATGTCCTGTGTGATCGTCAGCAAGGTGCCGCTCGCCGACCTGGACGGCCGCCGGGTCGCCCTCGGCTCCACCAGCCGGACGTCGGTGCGCCTCGCCCGGCTGCTGCTGGAGGAGCGGGAAGGGGTGCGGCCGGAGTACTTCAGCTGCCCGCCCGACCTGGACGCGATGCTCGCCGAGGCGGACGCCGCCGTACTGATCGGCGACCCGGCCCTGCGCGCCTACCTCGGACAGGCCGCCGCCCAGGGGCTGACGGTGCACGACCTCGGCGAGATGTGGAAGGAGTGGACCGGGCTGCCGTTCGTCTTCGCCGTCTGGGCCGCCCGCCGCGACTTCGCCGAGCGCAGCCCGGAGTTGACGGCGGCGGTGCACCGGGCGTTCCTGGAGTCCCGGGACCTCTCGCTGGTGGAGGCCCGCGAGGTCGCCGAGCACGCGGCCCGCTGGGAGGCGTTCGACGCCGAGGTGCTGGAGCGGTACTTCAGCGAGGCGCTGGACTTCTCGCTCGGCGAGCGGCAGTTGGCGGGCGTCGCCGAGTTCGCCCGCCGGGTCGCCCACGACAGCGGCTTCGCCCCGGACGTCGCCGTTCGACTGCTGGACGCCGAACCCGTACCCGTGGCCGTCGCCTGATCCCGGTACGGTGCTGGTCCCGGGCGGGCCGGACGTGCCGGACGTCCTGGGCGGGCGGCGAGGGGAGCGTGCGGGATGCAGGCACTGGGGTCGGAGGATCCGCGCCAGGTGGGCGAGTACCGGCTGCTGCGGCGGCTCGGTGCGGGCGGGATGGGCCGGGTCTACCTCGGCCGGACGGCCGGCGGCCGCACGGTCGCCGTCAAGCTGGTCCGCGGCGAACTGGCCGAGGACGCCGAGTTCCGGGCCCGGTTCCGGCAGGAGGTCGCCGCGGCCCGCCGGGTCGGCGGCGCCTGGACGGCGCCCGTCCTGGACGCCGACACCGAGGGCGAGCACCCCTGGGTCGCCACCGGGTACGTCGCCGGGCCGGCCCTCGGCGAGGCCGTCCGGGCGGTCGGGCGGCTCCCCGAACCGGCCGTGCGCAGCCTCGGCGTCGGGCTGGCCGAGGCGCTGGCGCACGTCCACGCGCTCGGGCTGGTGCACCGGGACGTCAAGCCGTCCAATGTGCTGCTCACCCTGGACGGGCCGCGCCTGATCGACTTCGGCATCGCCCGCGCGCTGGACGCCACCAGCGGCGTCACCCAGTCCGGTTATGTGGTCGGCTCGCCCGGCTTCATGTCGCCGGAGCAGGCGGAGGGCCGGCCCGCCGGGCCGCCGAGCGACGTCTTCTCGCTCGGCGCGGTGCTCGCCTACGCCGCCACCGGCGTACCGCCGTTCGGCGAGGGGGTGAGTGTGGCGGTGCTGCTCTACCGGGTGCTGCACGAGGAGCCCGACCTCGCCGGGCTGGGCCCCGCGCTGCGCCCGGTCGTCGCCGCCTGCCTGGCCAAGGACCCGGCCGACCGGCCCACCCCGCGCGGTCTGCTCCAGTGGCTGGACGCCGACGGCGCGGCCGCCGGGCGGCTGGCCCGGGGCGGCTGGCTGCCGCCCGGGCTGGCGGAGGAGGTCGGGCGCGGCGCCGTCCGGCTGCTCGACCTGGAGGGGGAGACCGGCCCGGACACGGCCGGGGCGCCGCCGGCCGCGCCGCTCACCGTGCCGCCGGAGGACGCCCGGCCGGTGGACCGGACGCCGACGCTGGTGCCGGCGGCGGAGCCCGGCCGGACGGCGGAGCCCGGCGGCCGGCGCTGGATCGCCGGGCTGGTGGGCGGCCTGGTCCTCGCGGCCGTGGCCGCCGTCCTCGGCCACCAGGTCTACCGGGGGCTGGAGCAGCCCGACGCCACCGCCACCGCCGAGACCACCTCCTCTTCCTCCTCCTCCGTGGACATCTCGGTGACGGCGTCGACCTCGACGACGACCTCCTCCACCACCACGACCGTCACCCAGCCGCCGCCCGGCACGGCCGCCGGCCCGAGCGTCGTCCCGGCGGCCTTCGTCGGCACCTGGAGCGGCGACATGACCACCGAGAAGGGGCTGCCGGCCGGCACCACCACGCTCACCATCGGCCCGGCCGCGCTCGGGCAGGCGAACACCACCAGCCGCAACGCCGCCACCGGCCTGATCCCGGTCAGCTGCGAAGGGTCCTGGACGCTCCGCTCGGCCTCGCCGGAGAAGCTGGTCTTCGTCTCCCGGCTGGTCCGCTCCTCGCTGCCCGGGGCGTGCACCGGCGGGTCGAACGCGGAGACGCTCACCCTCCAGAAGGACGGCACGATCCGGTTCACCTCGGACGACCCGGCCGCCGGGAACCCGTCCGGAACGCTGCGGAAAGCGGGCTGACGCGGGGGCGCGCGGACGCTGGCGTAGGCTGGTTCGGCCGTACCGGTACGCCGTGCTGAGCAGGGCGTACCGAGAACCACGCAGCAGTACCCGAGAGAGAGAAGGCCGCCAGGTGTCCGAGCTCGCAGCGACCACCCTCGATGCGCCCAGCACCGACCTGCAGGCCGTGCTCGACCGGGCCGCGGCCGGGGGCCGGATCAGCCCGGAGGAGGCGCTGGAGCTGTACCGCTCGGCGCCGCTGCACGCGCTCGGCTCGGCGGCCGACACGGTGCGCCGCCGCCGCTACGCCGGTACCGAGCACATCGCGACGTACATCATCGAGCGCAACATCAACTACACCAACGTCTGCGTGACGGCGTGCAAGTTCTGCGCCTTCTACGTGCCGCCGAAGAGCGACAAGGGCTGGTCCCGCGACCTCGACGAGATCCTGCGCCGCTGCGCGGAGACGGTCGAGCTGGGCGGCACCCAGATCATGTTCCAGGGCGGGCACCACCCGGACTACGGCGTGGAGTACTACGAGCGCGCCTTCTCGGCGATCAAGGCGGAGTTCCCGCAGCTGGTGATCCACTCGCTGGGCGCGTCCGAGGTCGACCACATGGCCAGGATCTCCGGGGTGTCGGTCGAGGAGGCCATCACCCGGATCCACAAGGCGGGCCTGGACTCCTTCGCGGGCGCCGGCGCCGAGCTGCTGCCGGAGCGGCCGCGGAAGGCGATCGCGCCGCTCAAGGAGTCCGGCGAGCGCTGGCTGGAGATCATGGAGGCGGCGCACGGCCTCGGCGTGGAGTCCACCTCCACCATGCTGATGGGCACCGGCGAGACCAACGCCGAGCGGATCGAGCACCTGCGGATGATCCGCGACGTGCAGGACCGCACCGGCGGCTTCCGGGCCTTCATCCCGTACACCTACCAGCCGCAGAACAACCACCTCAAGGGTTCGACCCAGGCGACCGTCTTCGAGTACCTGCGGATGATCGCCATCGCCCGGCTCTTCCTCGACAACGTGGCGCACATCCAGGGCTCCTGGCTGACCACCGGCAAGGAGGCCGGCCAGCTGTCGCTGCACTACGGCGCGGACGACCTCGGCTCGGTCATGCTGGAGGAGAACGTGGTCTCGGCGGCCGGCGCCAAGCACCGCTCCAACCTCACCGAGCTGATCCACCTGATCCGGGCCGCCGGCCGGGTGCCCGCCCAGCGCTCCACCACGTACGAGCACCTGCGGGTGCTGGACGACCCGGCGAACGACCCGGTCGACCCGCGGGTCGCCTCGCACATCGCCTCCACCGCGATCGAGGGCGGCACCGCGCACCCCGAGCTGAAGATCCTCGACAACGGCTGAGCGCTCCCGACCGTGCTCACCCTCCACCGGGCGGCCCTGCTGCTGCCCGATCCGGCCGACCCCACCGCCCCGTCCGTCGCCGACGGGGCGGTGCTGGTGCGCGGCGAGCTGATCGAGGCGCTCGGTCCGTACGCCGGGCTGGCGGCCGCCCACCCGGCGGCCCGGCTGCGCGACTGGGGGGAGGGCCTGCTCACCCCCGGCCTGCGCAACCCGTACGGGCACTGGCTGCTGGAGCGCGCGTACCACCCCGACCCGCGGGAGAACGCGGGCAGTGAGCCGGTGCCCGGGGGCGTGACGGACGCGACGGACGAGACGGCGTGCGGCGCGAGCGCCCGGCGCGGGCTGCAACGGATGCTCGGGTTCGGCGTGACGGCGGTGGCCGGGCCGTTCGAACGGGCCGCGGTCCGGACCGCGGTGGCCCGCTCGGGGCTCACCGCGCTGCCCGGCGAGGGTGCCGAGGGCCCGCTGGACCCGCTGGCCGTCCTGCCGCTCGCGGCGGCCGTGCACGGCCCGCTGGGGGCCGGGGGCCGGGCCGACTTCGCGGTGTTCGCCCCCGGTGGCGCGGGCCCGCTGCCCGGCGGCTGCCTGGCCACCGTCCTGGCCGGGCGACTGGTGTACCGGCGGCGCTGAGCCCGGCATTCTACTCGCCGGTAGTCGGATGTGCGTACGGGGCAGGGGACTTCCTTCGTGTGCCGTCGAACTCCGGTGCCGGGTGGATGGTCTGATTCGCCCTTCGCCGTGACCTGAGGGCCCGCCAGCGGATACGATCCCGGACAGCTCACTCCGTACCCTCACCACGTACCGCCCGCCCCCGCGGGTGGCGGGGCCCCGTGCCAGGCCCCGACGGCAAGCCAGGACAGGAACCATGCGATCCGCGACCGTCCCCCCGCCGCGATCCCCGCGGATGGGCCGTGGCTGGTACCTCGCCGCCGTGCTCAGCGCCGTGCTGGCCGTCGGCATGTGCCTTCTCGGCTGGCGTCAGGCCGACCAGGCGGACAAGATCGGCGCCAACCCGGTGAGAGTCGAGGGGGTCGTCACCCAGTTGCCCACCGGCGGCGGCTCCTACAGCAGCGTCAGCTACCGGGCCGTCGGCCAGCCGCACACCGCCGCCGGGCTGCCGGTCGCGGACGGGGCCAGGGTGGGTGACGCGGTCTGCCTGGAGCACGCCGCCGACGATCCGGGCGCCGTCCGGATCTGCGGCGACACCTACCCGCAGCCGGTCGGCGTCGGACTGGCCCGGTTCAGTGTGCCGGTGGCCGTGGTGCTCTTCGTCGTCTGCGTCGTGCGCATCCGCCGGCACCACCGGGCGCTCGCCCTCCGCGGCGGCCAGGGCCGGATCGCCAGCACCATGGCCCTGGCGACCGACGCGCTGGCCGACGGGATGCCGGCGATAACGCACGGCAAGCGCTCGCGCCGACGGCGCCGCTCCGGCGGGCGGCGCGCCCTGCACTGAGGCCGTCGGCGCCGCCCCGGCCCGGGTCGGCGTGCCCCCTTGCCCGGCCTGTCGGGGCCAGGGTGAACAATGGGGGAGTGACCCGAGCCTCTCTGGACAAGCAACCGCACGAAGTCGCCGCCATGTTCGACGACGTCGCGGCCAAGTACGACCGCACCAACGACGTGCTCTCCCTCGGCCAGGCCCGCGCCTGGCGGCGGGCGGTGGCCGAGGCAGTGGCCGCCGGACCGGGGGACCTCGTGCTCGACCTCGGAGCCGGCACCGGCACCTCCTCGCTGCCCTTCCAGGAGGCCGGCGCCAAGGTCGTCCCGTGCGACTTCTCGGTCGGCATGCTGGCCGAGGGCAAGCGCCGCCACCCCGAGCTGCCGTTGACCGCCGGGGACGCCACCAGCCTGCCGTTCGCCGACGACACCTTCGACTCGGTGACGATCTCCTTCGCGCTGCGCAACGTCCAGGACACCGACGCCGCGCTGCGCGAGCTGTTCCGGGTCACCAAGCCCGGCGGCAAGCTGGTGATCTGCGAGTTCTCCACCCCGACCTGGACGCCGCTGCGGACGGTCTACACCGAGTACCTGATGCGCGCCCTGCCGCCGGTCGCCACCGCGGTCAGCAGCAACCCGGACGCCTACGTCTACCTCGCCGAGTCCATCCGGGCCTGGCCCGACCAGCCCGCGCTGGCGGCGAAGCTGCAGGAGGCCGGCTGGTCCAAGGCCGCCTGGCGCAACCTCACCGGCGGGATCGTCGCGCTGCACCGCGCGTACAAGGTCGCGTAACGCCGTGCTCCGGCCGCGCGGGCCGGGGGGTGTCCGGCACCCCCCGGGTCAGCCGCGCGGCCAGACCACGCCCTGGAGGGCCTCGATCGAGCGGTTGAGCCGGGTCAGCGACTCGGCCAGGACCGCGACCTCGGCGTCCGTCCAGTCCGCCAGGACGCGGCCGAGCCCCTCCTGGTGACGGCGGCGGTCCGCCGCCAGTGCCTCGGCGCCGGCCGGGGTGATGGCGAACTTGCGGGCCATCCCGCCGTCCGGGTCCGGGATCCGCTTCACCACGTCCGCGCGCAGCATCGCGGCCGCCTGCCGGTTGACGGTGGAGGTGTCCAGCTGGAACGCCTCCGCGAGCTGCCCGATCGACATCGGCCCCTGCGTCTCGATCCGGGAGAGCAGCAGATAGGCGGAGCGCTCCAGCTCCCCGCCGCCGCGCCCGCCGGCCATCGCGTGGTGGCGTCCGACGAGCATCAGCTCCCGTTCGATGTCGTCCAGATGGTCCCTCACGCGTGCCTCCGGGCGGCTGTTTCTCCCTGCGACGTCCGCATTCATGGTAACCACGGGGGGTTTATGTGCATGGTGCACGCACTATGCACGGCTGGGCCGGCCGGGCTTCGGTACCGCCCTCGGATCCCGTGCCGGGGGCGGCAACTAGACTGCCGGGGACAACGCCGCCGTCCCCCAGCCGCAGCTCCAGGAGAGTGCCCACCGTGTCCGAGACCGCAGTCGACCTCAGCGACCTGAGCACGGGGACCGTCGAGAGCACGGCCGATGTCATCGTGGTCGGCGCGGGCCCCGCCGGTGCCACCACCGCGTACTACCTCGCCCAGGCCGGCCTGGACGTGCTGCTGCTGGAGAAGACCGCGTTCCCGCGCGAGAAGGTCTGCGGCGACGGCCTGACCCCGCGTGCCACCAAGCAGCTGGTCGACATGGGCATCGACGTCTCGACCGAGAACGGCTGGCTGCACAACAAGGGCCTGCGGATCATCGGCGGCGGTGTCCGGCTGGAGCTGGACTGGCCGGAGCTGTCCGCCTTCCCCGACTACGGACTGGTCCGCAAGCGGGCCGACTTCGACGAGCTGCTGGCCCGTCAGGCCGTGAAGGCCGGCGCCCGGCTGTACGAGCGCTGCAACGTCAGCGGCCCGGTGCTCGACGACCGCACCGGCCGGATCGTCGGCGTCACCGCCAAGCTCGGCGAGGAGAAGCGGCCGGTCACCTTCCGGGCGCCGCTGGTCGTCGCCGCCGACGGCAACTCCACCCGGCTCTCGCTCGCCATGGGCCTGCACCGCCGCGAGGACCGCCCGATGGGCGTCGCCTACCGGACGTACTTCACCTCCCCGCGCCACGACGACGACTACCTGGAGTCCTGGCTGGAGCTGTGGGACACCCGGGACGGCCAGCGCAAGCTGCTGCCCGGCTACGGCTGGATCTTCGGCATGGGCGACGGCACCTCCAACGTCGGCCTCGGCATCCTCAACTCCTCGCCCGCCTTCGGCGAGCTGGACTGGCGCGAGGTGCTCAAGGCCTGGTGCGCGAGCATGCCCGGGGAGTGGGGCTACACCCCCGAGAACATGACCGACCCGATCCGCGGCGCCGCCCTGCCGATGGCCTTCAACCGGCAGCCGCACTACACCCGGGGCCTGCTGCTCGTCGGTGACGCCGCCGGCATGGTCAACCCGTTCAACGGCGAGGGCATCGCCTACGCGATGGAATCCGGCCAGATCGCGGCCGGCGTCATCGTCCAGGCCCACGCCCGGGTCACCCCGACCGGCCGCGAGCGCGCCCTCCAGGCGTACCCGCGCATCCTCAAGGACGTCTACGGCGGGTACTACACGCTCGGCCGCGGCTTCGTGAAGATGATCGGCAACCCCAAGGTGATGCAGCTCGCCACCCAGCGCGGGCTCACCCACCCCGTCCTGATGAAGTTCGTCCTCAAGATGCTCGCCAACCTCACCGACCCGCAGGGCGGCGACGCCATGGACCGCATCATCAACGGCCTCGCGAAGGTCGCGCCGAACGCCTGACCGCTGGGCGGGTGCGCGGAGCGCCTCGTTGTCGGCCGCCGAGCCGTCCTCCACGCTGTCCGGGACGGCGGGCGCGCAGCCGGGTGACGGGTGTGCCCGGGGCGCCGGGGGTGCTTCGCCGGCGCCTCCGGCGTGTGCGCGGGGCCCTGGTGCCGGGGGAAGGTTTCGAACCCTCACGCCCCCTGGGGGACGCTCGACCACAGGGGTCGAGCGCGTCTGCCAGTTCCGCCACCCCGGCCGGCCCGCCGGCGACCGTGCCCGGGGTGATCTGGCGCGACCGCGGCACCGTACGGGTCAACCACCGCACGCCCGCCCCGACCGACTACGAGTCGCTGCCCACGCCCGTCTTCGACCGGGAGATCCGGCAGTGGAGCCCGGACTTCGTGCCGCCGCTCCACACGATGTCCAACTGCCCGATGCGGTGCGGCTTCTGCTCCATCGCCGCGGGCAGCGACACCTTCCTGGGCAAGCCCCGGGTGATGTCCGAGCGCCGCGTCGCGGAGCACATTGCCGCGCTCGGCGTCGAGCGTGTCGACTTCGTCGACGAGTACCTCACCATCCCCCGGCAGATCAGGATCGGCCGGGAACTCGCCCGCATCGGGCACCGCGCCACCTGGCAGTGCTATCCGACCGCCGGGGACCAGCTGCTCGACCCGAGGAACTGCGAGGCGCTCGCCCAGGCCGGCTGCCGGGCGGTGCAGCTCGGCCTGGAGTCGCTCGATCCGCAGACCCTGCGGCAGGAGGCCAAGCCCTGGAACCACCCGGCGAACTACGGCCGCATCCTGGAGAACCTGTACAACGCCGGGATCCAGGTCCACGTCTTCATCATCGTGGGCGTTCCCGGTGAGCCGATCAACTTCTCACTGCGCTGGCTCTCCTTCCTCGAAGAGCACGGCGCGCACATCCTGACCATCAAGTCCGGCCGCTACCGGCTCACCCGCCGCGCCCCGGACGAACGGCGGTCCACCGTCGACGAGTTGCACGGCCTCCAGGTGACCGGTCAGGACAACCAGCTGCTCAACCTCAACCGCGACCAGTTCCGGTACACCACCAACGGGCTCAGCCGGAAGCGCGTCGAGGCCGTCCGCGACCTCCTCGAAGAGGCCTGCCGCCGGCACTGGGCCTACCAGGTCACCTCGTCGCTGCCCTGGTGGATCAACCGCGGCCGCTTCAGTCTGGAGCAACTACACCAGGTCGCCGACCAGTTGAGCGCGCACCGACCCGCCGAGCCGTCCATCCCGGGCAGCCACCTCAAGCGCGGGCTCTCCAAGATCACCAGTGCCGTGCACGAGGAGCTGGGCCTGCGCACCGCGCCCATCTCGTACGAGGACGTGCGCGACCTCGCGGCCCGGCTGCGGGCCGGGGACGAGACGGTGGCGGCGGGCGGCCGGCGGGGGTGACTCCGGGCGCGGCGGGGTGCCCTACTCGGGGCCCTTCTTCTCCTCGGGCGGGCGGCGGCCGGCGGTCGAGCGCCGCTCGACGTAGGCCAGCCGTTCGGCGAAGACGCGGGCGGCGTCCGGGGTGAGGGTGCGCAGGGCGACGAGGGCGGTGAAGACCACGTCGCAGAGCTCGTGCTGAACGTCCTCCCAGCTGTGGGTGACACCCTTGCGCGGGTTCTGGCCGGTGGCGCCGATCACCGCGGCGCCGACCTCGCCGACCTCCTCGGAGAGCTTGAGGATGCGCAGCAGGCGCTCCTCCTGCGGGGAGGCCGCGTTCTCCGCGTCCAGCCAGGCGACGAGCTCGTCGACGCTCTCCCAGATCCTGCTGTCCATGCGGCGCTGCTCCCGTACGGTGTCGATGGCGGGTCTCGATGGCGGGTGTCCACCGTACGGGAGCGGGGTGACGGGCCCGCTCGGCGGCTGCCGGTTCTCACCCGGCGGTTCTCACCCGGCGGTTCTCACCCGGCGGTCCTCACTGGCCGGTTCTCACTGGCCGGTTCTCACTTGGCGATCTTCACGTTGCGGATGTTCACCGGAAGGGTGGGGAAGCCGTCGCCGGGGCTGTTCTGGTCGTCCTCGCCGCCCGCCGCGATCTTCTGCAGCACGTCCAGGCCGGCGGTGACCCGGCCGAAGGGCGTGTAGGCGGGGGAGAGCCTGGTGTCCTTCCAGACGAAGAAGAACTGGCTGCCGTTGGTATCCGGGCCCGCGTTGGCCATCGCGACGGTGCCGGCGGGGTAGGTCGCGCCGGTGAGGTTCTCGTCCGGGAAGGAGTAGCCGGGGCCGCCGCTGCCGGTGCCGGTCGGGTCGCCGCACTGCAGGACGAAGATCCGCTGGGTGGTCAGGCGGTGGCAGTGGCTGCGGTCGAAGTAGTCGTGCTCGGCGAGGAAGCGGAACGAGAAGGTGGTGCAGGGTGCCTGGCCGGTCAGGGCCTGGAAGGTGATGGCGCCCTGACTGGTCCTCAGGGTCGCGCTGTAGGGCTTGGCGGCCTTCTCGGCGTCGAAGACCGGGATGCCCTTGAAGTTGTCGGCGGGCACGGCCGGGGTGTACGTGCAGGTGGTGGCCGGGGGCGCGGGCGGCGGGGTGTCCGCGGCGGCGGTGCCGGTGGTCGCGGCGAGCGGGAGGACGGTGGCGGTGGCGAGCAGCGCCCAGTGTTCGCGCTTCACGTGACGGGCCTTCCGGGGGGTGGTGGGCGGCAGCGTTGTCATGGCGACATCATCCATGCCGTCGTGGGGATCCGGTAGACGTCAGTCGCCCGTCGGCGCGAACAGCCCGGCGCGGGCGGCCAGTGCCGCGGCGTCGGCGGCCCGCTCGGCGGCCCGGGCATCCAGTGGCTCGCCGGTCACGAACAGCCGGTAGTAGAGCGGCGCGGTCGCCGCCCTGACCACCTCGGCGCCGTCCGTGCCGGGGGGCAACTCGCCGCGGGTGACGGCTCGTTCGGCCACGGCGGCGGCCTGCTGGTGGCGGGCGGCGAAGAAGGCGCGCAGGGCGGCGGCGCCGGCGTCGGAGCGCTGGGCGGCGGTGATCAGGGCGGTGGGGGTGGAACCCAGCTCCGGATCGGTGAAGACGGCGAACACCTCGCGGGTGATGCGGCGCAGGTCCTGCCCGAGGTCCCCGGTGTCCGGCAGCGGCCAGACCTGGTCGGCCGAGGCGGTGAGGGCGTCCGCGACCAGCCCGTCCACCCCGCCCCAGCGGCGGTACAGCGTCGCCTTGTGCACACCGGAGCGGGCGGCGACCGCGTCGACGGTCAGCCCGTCGTACCCCCTGGCGGTGACCTCGGCGAGGGTGGCGGCGACCACGTCCGCCCGCACCCGGGCGCTGCGGCCACCGGGGCGGGGGGTCGGGGCCCTGGGGGGCTCGGGCTGGGCGTGGCCCGGCTGGGGGGCGCGGTCGCTCAAAGTGGACTCCTGTCGCGTCAGCGCTTGCTCCGGCGGTGCCGCCGCGCCATCCTCATCCTAATGCGACTCCAGTCGCATTTCGAGTGGAGTCCGGCACCCCGGCCGACATCGAGGCCGCCGCCGAAGGCCCACGGGCCGCTCACCCCCCTGAGCGCCGGGCCCCGCCAGTGGAAGGAGCTCAGTTGTAGGAGTCCAGCTGGTGGTCGAGCGTCTTCGGGATCTTCAGGATGTTGCGGAGGACGGAAGTGTCGACGAAGGTCACCAAGCGGGCCACAGGTCAGCCGATCCCGAGAAGACGGTCGAAGTCGGAGTAGTCGCGGGGGCTTTCGGCCGCGTCCAGGATGCCCCGGGTCACCACGTCGCCGAGCTTTCCCTCGGCCATGGCGGCGGCGTAGCCGGCCAGTTCGGGGAGTGGACGCAGGCGGCCGGCCCCGGTGGCCGGGTCACGGTCGCAGACCACGACACCCCGGTGATCGGCCCCGCTGAGCTGCTCGTGGACGATGCGGATGTCCGGCCGGACCTGGATCGTGACATCGAGCGTGGCGGGCAGGCTCCATGGCGTGCTGACCGTGCAGCCCAGGGTGAAGACGTCCTCGCCGTGCGGGGGGCAGCCTTCCAGCCCTCCCCGAACCGGGCCCGCGTCGCGCCGCCGGCTGTCCAGGGCGTCGCGGATGTCCTCACCCTGCGCGAGTCGCGAGAGCACCTCCAGGGCGTCCAGCGCGTTCGACTTGCCGCTGCTGTCGCGGCCGATGAGCAGGGTGAGCGGGGTCAGCGGCAGCACGGCGTCGTGGAAGGTCTTGAAGGCGGTCAGCCGTACCTCGGTCACCGCCCGGCGTCGCGGCGTCGTGGCCGGTCGCCGCGACGCCTTCCGGATCCGCCTTGCTCACTCCGAACTCCTCGCAGTTGCCCGCAGTGGACGTGTTGCCGCCACCTCGTGGTCCACGATAGGGCTTGTCGCCGGACGACCCGGGGCGCTGCCGGGCAGGGCGTGGAAAAGCCTTGATCGGCCAGGGCCGGTGGGCAAGGATGGCGCCGCCGTCCGCGGCTCTGTCCGCGCCTCTGTCCGCCGCTCCGTTCGATGTCGCACGGGCTGCTCACCCTGCCTCTTGCTCGGAGGAACCTTGCCCATGCGCGCCTCACTGTTCTCGTCCTCGTCCTCGTCGCCGTTGCGTGATGTGCCCGTGCTGCTGGTGGCGGTGGTGTGGGGGTCGAGCTTCATGGCGGTGCAGCGGGTGGCGGAGCCGGGGACGGTGGTGGCGGTCCTGGTGCTGCGGTTCGGGCTGGTGCTGCCGGTGCTCGGGGTGTTCGCGTGGCGGGCGCTGCGGGGGATGGGGCGGCGGGAGTGGCTGGGCGGGGCGGTGCTGGGGCTGGTGCTCGGCGGGATCTTCCTGCTGGAGATGTACGGCGCGGTGCACACCTCGGCGACCAACGCCGGTCTGATCGTCAGCCTCACGATGGTGACCACGCCGCTGGCGGAGAGCGCCGTCAACCGGACGCCGCTGCCGCGGGCCTTTCTGGCGGCGGCGGGGCTCTCCGTGCTCGGGGTGGCGCTGCTGACCGGGGGAGGCGGGCTGAAGCCGCCCTCGGCGGGGGACCTGCTGGTGCTCGGCGCCGCCCTGGTGCGGACGGTGCACGTGCTGGCGATGTCCCGGATCCGGGCCATTCGTGACACCGACTCGCTGGCCGTGACCTGGGTCCAACTCGCCGCCGCCGCCGTGGTGTTCGTCGCCGTCGCGCCGTTCGCCGGGCCCGCGCCGTGGACGGTCGCGGCCGGGTACGGGCCGGCGCAGTGGGCCTGGCTGCTGCATCTCGCCCTGCTCTGCACGCTGTTCGCCTTCTTCGTGCAGATGTGGGCGGTGCGGACGACCTCGCCGTCCCGGGTCAGGCTGCTGCTGGGCACCGAGCCGCTCTGGGCCGCCGTCTTCGGCATCACCCTGGCCGGTGACCACCTCGGCCCGCTCGCTCTGCTCGGCGGTGTCCTCGTGCTGGCCGGCACCGCCTGGGGCCGCCGCACCGCCGTCCCCGCCCCGGCTCCCGCTCCGGCTCCCGCTGCGGCCCGGGCGGAGGACCAGGCCGAGGACCGGGAACCCGTAGCCGGCGGTCGGTAGCCGGCCCGGCCCCCGGGCCCCCGGGCCCCCGACCGGCCCCTGACCGGCCCCCGGCACCCCCGACGGCTGCCCGCCGGAGCGGTTCGCGCGCTTGTGAACGAAGGGTCAAGCGGGCGTTCGGAGGGCCGCCACCCCTGCGGGTGAGGCGCTATAACACGTCAAAATGAAGTCCAGAAATTTGCCCTGGAAGGCGCATAGTTGATATAGGAGCACCGCTCTGACCAGCCGCTTCACCGATGAATGCGACTGTTTGTGATCATTTGACTTCTTTGGGTCGACAACTCTGGTCATGTTCACTTTCGTCACCATTCCGGGGGTGGCGTAGATCACAAAGATCACCGTGAACTGCGTGTCGCAGATCACAAGCCGACGGGCATAGGATGCGCTCGTTCCGGGCTTTGTGAACTGCCTCACATGGGGTGGATCTCGGGAACCGGAACGCGGGTCCACCACAGCGTGACCCGTCGGTTCCGATCTGCAGTCAAGGACGACTGGACGGAGGGAGCGGGGGCTATGAATGCC
This sequence comes from Kitasatospora sp. NPDC092286, assembly GCF_044755565.1. NCBI lineage: Bacteria > Bacillati > Actinomycetota > Actinomycetes > Kitasatosporales > Streptomycetaceae > Kitasatospora > Kitasatospora sp. NPDC092286. The sequence continues at coordinate 189,450 of NZ_JBIVRD010000006.1, forward strand.
TACGCGCCGATCCTCGTACTCGGTGCCATCGCGGCGGCGTTCGCGGTCGGTTCCGTTGTGATGGCCTCACTGACCGGCCCCAAGCGCTACAACCGGGCCAAGTTGGAGGCGTACGAGTGCGGCATCGAGCCGACCCCGCAGCCCGTGGGCGGCGGTCGGTTCCCGATCAAGTACTACCTGACGGCGATGCTCTTCATCGTCTTCGACATCGAGATCGTCTTCCTCTACCCATGGGCGGTGAGTTTCGACGCCCTGGGGATCTTCGGGCTGGTCGAGATGCTCCTGTTCATCGCCACCGTCTTCGTCGCCTACGCCTACGTGTGGCGGCGCGGCGGTCTGGAGTGGGACTGAGCGCGGGGCTGCCGCTGACTTTGTGAACGGGCGGACAAGCCTGAACGGGCGGACGAACCACCGGACTTGATGGCATTGAGAGGGATCTGATGGGAATCGAGGAGAAGCTGCCGAGCGGCTTTCTGCTCACCAGTGTGGAGACGGCCGCGGGCTGGGTGCGCAAGGCGTCGCTCTTCCCGGCCACCTTCGGACTGGCCTGCTGCGCGATCGAGATGATGACCACCGGGGCCGGCCGCTACGACCTGGCCCGGTTCGGCATGGAGGTGTTCCGGGGCTCACCCCGGCAGGCCGATCTGATGATCGTGGCGGGTCGGGTGAGCCAGAAGATGGCCCCGGTGCTGCGCCAGGTGTACGACCAGATGGCCAACCCGAAGTGGGTCATCTCGATGGGCGTCTGCGCCTCCTCGGGCGGGATGTTCAACAACTACGCGATCGTGCAGGGCGTCGACCACATCGTCCCGGTGGACATCTATCTGCCGGGTTGTCCGCCCCGCCCGGAGATGCTGATGGACGCCATCCTGAAGCTGCACGACAAGATCCAGCACGAGCCGCTGGGCGTGAACCGGCGCCGGGCCGAGGAGCTGGGCGAGGCGCTGGCGCTGCGGGCCACCCCGGTGAGCGAGATGCGGGGGCAGCTGCGATGAGCGAGCCGACCAAGCCCACCGGACCCGCCGAGTCCGCCGAGCTCACCGGGGCCGGCGTCCCCGTCACCCGCCGGGAGATCCCGGTCGAGGTGGTCGGCACCCGCCAGGGCATGTTCGGCGCCCGGGACAGCGGTGACACCTCCGGCTTCGGCGGCCTCACCGCCCCCGTGGTGCTGCCCGGCCCGAGCGAGCGCCCGTACGGCGGCTGGTTCGACGAGGTCGCGGACGAACTGGAGGGCGCCCTGGAGGAACAGGGCCTCGACCCGGTCGACGTGATCGGGAAGACCGTCGTCGACCGCGGCGAACTCACCTTCCACATCGACCGCGAGCACCTGCTGCGGACCGTCCGCACCCTGCGCGACGACCCGGCGCTCCGCTTCGAACTCTGTCTCGGGGTGAGCGGCGTGCACTACCCCGGTGACAAGGGCCGCGAGCTGCACGCGGTCTACCACCTGCGCTCGATCACCCACGGCCGGCTGATCCGGCTGGAGGTCACCGCGCCGGACTCCGATCCGCGCGTCCCGTCGGTGGTCAGCGTCTACCCGACCAACGACTGGCACGAGCGCGAGGTCTACGACTTCTTCGGCCTGGTCTTCGAGGGCCACCCGGCGCTCACCCGGATCATGATGCCGGACGACTGGCTGGGCCACCCGCAGCGCAAGGACTACCCGCTCGGCGGCATCCCCGTCGAGTACAAGGGCGCCCAGATCCCGGCGCCCGACCAGCGGAGGTCGTACAGCTGATGAGCACCCGGCACTACGAAGAGGCAGCAGAGGCAGAGGCCCGTGAGACCACCGAGGGCCGGGTCTTCACCGTCACCGGTGGCGACTGGGGCGAGGTGGTGGAGGCGGTCGGCCGGGCCGACGACGAGCGCATCATCGTCAACATGGGCCCCCAGCACCCGTCCACCCACGGCGTGCTGCGGCTGATCCTGGAGATCGACGGCGAGACGGTGAAGGAGGCCCGCTGCGGCATCGGCTACCTCCACACCGGCATCGAGAAGAACATGGAGTTCCGCAACTGGGTCCAGGGCACCACCTTCGTGACCCGGATGGACTACCTGACCCCGCTGTTCAACGAGACCGCGTACTGCCTGGCGGTCGAGAAGCTGCTCGGCATCACCGACGACATCCCGGACCGGGCCACCGTCATCCGCGTCCTGATGATGGAGCTCAACCGGATCGCCTCGCACCTGGTCTGCCTGGCCACCGGCGGCATGGAGATCGGCTCCACCACGCTGATGATCTACGGCTTCCGCGACCGCGAACTCATCCTGGACGTCTTCGAACTGGTCACCGGCCTGCGGATGAACCACGCGTACGTCCGCCCCGGCGGCCTCGCCCAGGACCTGCCGCCCGGCGCCGTCGACCAGATCCGCGAAACGGTGAAGACCATCCGCTCGCGGATGCACGAGTACGACAAACTCGCCACCGGCAACCCGGTGTTCAAGGCCCGCCTGGTCGACGTCGGCTTCCTCGACCTGGCCGGCTGCCTGGCCCTCGGCGCCACCGGCCCGATCCTGCGGGCCACCGGCCTGCCGCACGACCTGCGCAAGTCCGACCCCTACTGCGGGTACGAGAACTACGACTTCGAGGTGGCGACCGCCGACAGCGCCGACTCCTACGGCCGCTTCCTGATCCGTCTGGAGGAGATGAGGCAGTCGCTGCGGATCGTCGAGCAGTGCCTGGACCGGTTGCGGCCCGGCCCGGTCATGGTGGCCGACAAGAAGATCGCCTGGCCCGCCCAACTGGCCGTCGGCCCGGACGGGGTGGGCAACTCGCTCGACCACATCCGCAAGATCATGGGCACCTCGATGGAGGCCCTGATCCACCACTTCAAGCTGGTCACCGAGGGCTTCCGGGTCCCGGTGGGACAGGCGTACACGGCGGTCGAGTCGCCCAAGGGCGAGTTGGGCGTGCACGTGGTCAGCGACGGCGGGACACGCCCGTACCGGGTCCACTTCCGGGACCCGTCGTTCACCAATCTGCAGTCGATGGCGGCGATGTGCGAGGGCGGCCAGGTCGCCGACGTGATCGTCGCGGTGGCCGGGATCGACCCGGTGATGGGAGGCGTGGACCGGTGACAGACGTCCAGTTGGGGATGCCGGCGATGCCGGCCGGGCCGTACCCGGAGGAGGTACGCGCCCGGCTGGCCGCCGACGCGAAGGAGCTGATCGGCCGCTATCCGGTGGCCCGGTCGGCGCTGCTGCCGCTGCTGCACCTGGTCCAGGCCGAGGAGGGCTTCGTCAGCCCGACCGGCATCCGGTTCTGTGCCGAGCAGTTGGACCTCACCACCGCCGAGGTCACCGCCGTCGCCACCTTCTACACCATGTACCGGCGCCGGCCGGCCGGGAAGCACCACGTCGGGGTCTGCACCAACACCCTCTGCGCGGTGCTCGGCGGCGACCAGATCTTCGAGGAGCTCCAGCAGCACCTCGGGATCCGCAACAACGAGACCACCGAGGACGGCGAGATCTCGATCGAGCACATCGAGTGCAACGCCGCCTGCGACTACGCCCCCGTGGTGATGGTCAACTGGGAGTTCTTCGACAACCAGACCCCGGAGAGCGCCAAGCGGCTGGTCGACGAGCTGCGAGCGGGCCGGGAGGTCCGCCCCACCCGCGGCGCCCGGCTCTGCGACTTCAAGGAGTCGGCCCGGATCCTGGCCGGCTTCCCCGACGAGCGCCCCGGTGCCGTGGACGAGTCCGGAGCGGGCGGCGCGCCCTCGCTCGCGGGCCTGCGCCTGGCCAGGGGCGAGGCCCTGCCCGGCACCGGCGGCACCAAGGTCGTCTCGCCCCGGCACGAAGGGACGGAAGCGTGATGACCTCCGCCGAGCCGGCCGAGAAGCTGCTCACCCCGGTACTCTCCGCCTCCTGGGACGACGCCCGGCCCTGGACGCTCGACACCTACCGCCGCCACGCCGGCTACGAGGGCCTGAAGGCCGCCCTCGCGATGGCACCGGACGACGTGATCGCCCTGGTCAAGGACTCCGGTCTGCGCGGCCGCGGCGGCGCCGGCTTCCCCACCGGCCTGAAGTGGCAGTTCATCCCGCAGAACGACGGCAAACCGCACTACCTCGTGGTCAACGCGGACGAGTCCGAGCCGGGCACCTGCAAGGACATCCCGCTGCTGTTCGCCAACCCGCACGCGCTGATCGAAGGCATGATCATCGCCTCCTACGCGATCCGCTGCGACCACGCCTTCATCTACCTGCGCGGCGAGGTCGTCCCGGTGCTGCGCCGGATCCAGGCCGCCGTCGCCGAGGCCTACCGGGCCGGGCTGCTCGGCAAGGACATCATGGGCTCCGGCGTCGACCTCGACATCACCGTGCACGCGGGCGCCGGCGCGTACATCTGCGGCGAGGAGACCGCGCTGCTCGACTCGCTGGAGGGCCGCCGCGGCCAGCCCCGGCTGCGGCCGCCGTTCCCGGCCATCGCCGGCCTCTACGCCTGCCCGACGGTGGTCAACAACGTCGAGTCGATCGCCTCGGTGCCGCCGATCCTGGCCAAGGGCAAGGAGTGGTTCAAGGGCCTGGGCACCGAGAAGTCCCCCGGTTTCACGCTCTACTCGCTCTCCGGGCACGTCACCAACCCCGGCCAGTACGAGGCCCCGCTCGGCATCACCCTGCGCCAGCTGCTGGACGTCAGCGGCGGCATCCGGCCCGGGCACCGGCTCAAGTTCTGGACCCCGGGCGGCTCGTCCACCCCGATGTTCACCGACCAGCACCTGGACGTCCCGCTCGACTACGAGGGCGTCGGCGCGGCCGGCTCGATGCTCGGCACCAAGGCCCTGCAGATCTTCGACGAGACCACCTGCGTGGTCCGCGCCGTCACCCGCTGGACCGAGTTCTACGCCCACGAGTCCTGCGGCAAGTGCACGCCCTGCCGCGAAGGCACCTACTGGCTGGTCCAGTTGCTCAAGCGGATCGAGGGCGGCTCGGGCGTCGACGGCGACCTGGAGAAGCTGCTCGACATCGCCGACAACATCAACGGCAAGTCCTTCTGCGCGCTCGGCGACGGCGCGGCCAGCCCGATCGTCTCCTCGCTCCAGTACTTCCGGGCCGAGTACGAGCAGCACCTCGCCGAGCGCCGCTGCCCGTTCGACCCGGCCGCCTCCACCGTCTGGGCCGACGCCCACCGCTCCGGCCACCAGTCCGCCACCGAAAGGGAGGTGCACGCGTGACGATCACAGAGCCATCCACCTCCAAGGCCGCGGTCGACCTGGTCACGCTCACCATCGACGGCGTCGAAGTGCAGGTCCCCAAGGGGACGTTGGTGATCCGGGCCGCCGAGCAGATCGGCACCCAGATCCCGCGCTTCTGCGACCACCCGCTGCTCGACCCGGCCGGCGCCTGCCGGCAGTGCATCGTCGAGGTCGAGGGCCAGCGCAAGCCCGTCGCCTCCTGCACCATCCCGGTCGCCGAGGGCATGGTGGTCCGGACCCAGCTCAGCTCGCCGGTCGCCGAGAAGGCGCAGCGCGGCGTGATGGAGCTGCTGCTGATCAACCACCCGCTGGACTGCCCGGTCTGCGACAAGGGCGGCGAGTGCCCGCTGCAGAACCAGGCGATGTCCTCCGGCGCCGCCGACTCCCGCTTCGAGGGGATGAAGCGCACCTATGAGAAGCCGATCCCGCTCAGCACCCAGGTGCTGCTGGACCGCGAGCGCTGCGTGCTCTGCGCCCGCTGCACCCGCTTCTCCCAGCAGATCGCCGGGGACCCGTTCATCGACCTGATCGAGCGCGGCGCGCTCCAGCAGGTCGGCATCGGGGACGCGGAGCCGCTCGACTCGTACTTCTCCGGCAACACCATCCAGATCTGTCCGGTCGGCGCGCTCACCTCGGCGGCCTACCGCTTCCGCTCCCGGCCGTTCGACCTGGTCTCCTCGCCGAGCGTCTGCGAGCACTGCTCCTCCGGCTGCGCCCAGCGCACCGACCACCGGCGCGGCAAGGTGCTGCGCCGGCTGGCCGGCGATGACCCGGCGGTCAACGAGGAGTGGAACTGCGACAAGGGCCGGTTCGCCTTCCGCTACGCCCAGCAGCGGGACCGGATCACCACCCCGCTCGTCCGCGACCCCGCGACGGGTGAACTCGTGCCCGCCTCCTGGCCGGAGGCGCTGGCCAGGGCCGCCGAGGGCCTGCGCGGCACCCGGGCCGGGGTGCTCACCGGCGGCCGGAGCACCGTCGAGGACGCCTACGCCTACGCCAAGTTCGCCCGGGTGGTGCTCGGCACCAACGACGTGGACTTCCGGGCCCGCCCGCACAGCGGCGAGGAGGCGGACTTCCTGGCCGCCGCCGTCGCCGGGCGCGGTACCGATGTCGACGGCACGGGCGTGACGTACGAGGAACTGGAGGCGGCGCCGGCGGTGCTGCTCGCGGGCTTCGAGCCCGAGGAGGAGTCGCCGATCGTCTTCCTGCGGCTGCGCAAGGCCAACCGCGCCCGCGGCCTGAAGGTGTTCTCGGTCGCCGCGTACGGCTCCCGCGGCCTGGCCAAACTGCGCGGCGCGCTGCTGCCCGCCGCCCCCGGCACCGAGACCGAGTGGCTGACCGCGCTCGCCGCCGACGAGCCGCTCGGCGACGACGCCGGCCGCGCGGCCGAACTGCTGCGCACCCCCGGCGCCGTCATCCTGGCCGGTGAGCGGCTGGCCGCCGTCCCCGGTGCGCTCACCGCCGCGCTGCGCCTCGCACACGCGACCGGCGCCCGGCTGGCCTGGATCCCGCGCCGGGCCGGTGAGCGCGGCGCCGTCGAGGCCGGCGCACTGCCCGGGCTGCTGCCCGGCGGCCGTCCGGTCCACGCCCCGGTCGCCCGCGCCGAGGCCGCCGCCGTCTGGGGCGGGGCCGAACTGCCGACCCGGGTCGGCCGGGACACCGCGCAGATCCTCGCGGCCGCCGCCCACGGCGACCTGGACGCGCTGCTGGTCGGCGGCGTCGACCCGGACGACCTGCCGGATCCGGCGCAGGCCGAGGAGGCGCTGGCCGCCGTCCGGTTCCTGGTCTCGCTGGAGCTCCGCCCGTCCGCCGTCACCGCGCACGCCGATGTGGTGCTGCCGGTCGCCGCGGTCGCCGAGAAGGCCGGCACCTTCCTGGACTGGGAGGGCCGGGTGCGGATGTTCGAGGCCGCGCTCAAGCCGGACCAGCAGATGGGCCGTCATCTGCACCCGGACCTGCGGGTGCTGAACATGCTGGCGGACGCGCTGGGCCACCGGCTCGGCCTGCCCGACGTGCGGGCCGCCCGGCTGGAGCTGGACCGGTTCACACCGTGGACCGGCGACCACCAGACGGCCCCCGCCGCGCACCCCGCGCCGCTGCCCCGGCCGGCCACCGGCCAGGCGGTGCTGGCGGGCTGGCGCCAGCTGCTGGACAACGGCTCGCTCCAGCAGGGGGACCAGCACCTCGCCGGCACCCGGCACGCGGCCGTCGCCCGGATCTCCCCGGTCACCGCGAAGGAGGTCGGCGCGGTCGAGGCCCTGCGGCTGACCGGGCCGGCCGGCTCGCTCACCCTGCCGCTGGAGATCACCGGCTCGATCCCTGACCGCACGGTCTGGATCCCGCTCAACTCCACCCCGGGCGGCGCCTACCGGACCCTCGGCACCACGGTCGGCCACCTGGTCACCATCGCCGCGGCCACCGTCTCCGACAGCGCCCCCGACAGCGCCACCGCCGCGACCCCCGAGGAGGAGCAGTGAACCTCGCCGCGTACGAGACCCTGGGCTTCTTCGGCCGCGACCCCTGGTGGCTGGTGCTGCTCAAGGCGGTCTTCTGCTTCGCCTTCCTGGTCGGCACCGTGCTGATCGCGATCGTCTGGGAGCGCAAGGTGGTGGCCTGGATGCAGCTGCGCATCGGGCCCAACCGGCACGGCCCCTGGGGCATGCTGCAGTCGCTCGCCGACGGCGTGAAGCTGGCGCTGAAGGAAGACCTGGTGGTCAAGGGCGCCGACAAGGTCGTCTACATCCTGGCCCCGATCGTCTGCGCGATCCCCGCCTTCATGGCCTTCGCGGTGATCCCGTTCGGCCCGGCCGGCGACGAGGTGTCGATCTTCGGCACCCGGACCCCGCTGCAGCTGACCGACTTCCCGGTGGCGCTGCTGTACATCCTGGCCACCGCCTCGGTCGGCATCTACGGCATCGTGCTGGCCGGCTGGTCGTCCGGCTCGACCTATCCGCTGCTCGGCGGGCTGCGTTCGTCCGCGCAGATGATCAGCTACGAGATCGCGATGGGCCTGTCCTTCGCGGCGGTGTTCATCTACTCGGGTTCGATGTCCACCTCGGAGATCGTCTCCTCGCAGCAGCCGACCTGGTTCGCGGTGCTGCTGCCGGTGTCGTTCATCGTCTACATCATCTCCATGGTCGGCGAGACCAACCGGGCGCCGTTCGACCTCCCGGAGGCCGAGGGCGAACTGGTCGGCGGCTTCAACACCGAGTACTCCTCGCTGAAGTTCGCGATGTTCATGCTGGCCGAGTACGTCAACATGGTCACCGTCTCGGCCGTCGCCTCCACGCTCTTCCTGGGCGGCTGGCGGGCGCCCTGGCCGGTCTCCACCTTCTGGGAGGGGGCCAACCACGGCTGGTGGCCGATGCTCTGGATCATTCTGAAGATCCAGCTGCTGCTCTTCTTCTTCATCTGGCTGCGCGGCACCCTGCCCCGGCTGCGCTACGACCAGTTCATGAAGCTGGGCTGGAAGGTCCTGATCCCGGTCTCGCTGGTCTGGCTGGTGATGGTGGCCAGCGTCCGGGCCCTGCGCAACGAGGGCTACGGCTTCGGCGAGGTGGTGCTGTACGTCGGCGCCCCGGTCGCCGCGATCCTGCTGCTCGCCCTGGTGCGGGACTTCGCGAAGCGCCCGCCGGAGCCCGCCGCGACAGCGGCCGAGGGGGCGCCGCCCGCCGAGCGGTTCGACCCGATGGCGGGCGGGTACCCGGTGCCCCCGCTGCCCGGGCAGGAGCTCCCGCCGGTCCCGCGCCGGCGCAGCCGCGCCCCGAAGCAACTCCAGGACGCCCTCAACGGGGCCGACCATTCCGAAGGGAGCTGACCGCGATGTCGTCCGACGAGACAACCGGGCCCGACCCGACCGAGAGGCCGTCCGTCCTCGGACCGGCCGCCGGCTTCGGCGTGACCTTCAAGGCCATGTTCAAGAAGCGGCTCACCGAGCAGTACCCGGAGCAGAAGAAGCCCACCGCTCCGCGCTTCCACGGCCGCCACCAGCTGAACCGGCACCCGGACGGCCTGGAGAAGTGCGTCGGCTGCGAGCTGTGCGCCTGGGCCTGCCCGGCCGACGCGATCTACGTCGAGGGCGCGGACAACCGGGACGAGGAGCGCTACTCGCCCGGCGAGCGGTACGGCGCGGTCTACCAGATCAACTACGCCCGCTGCATCCTCTGCGGGCTCTGCATCGAGGCCTGTCCGACCCGCGCGCTCACCATGACCAACGAGTACGAGCTGGCCGACTCCTCCCGCAAGGACCTGATCTTCACCAAGGAGCAGCTGCTGGTCGGCCTCTCCGAGGACATGGTCGACACCCCGCACGCGATCTACCCGGGCGCCGACGAGGGCGCCTACTACCGGGGCGAGATCATCGCGGCGGCGCCCGGGACGGTCCAGCAGGAGCGCACCGAGCGCGAGAAGGAGGTGCGGTAGTGGCCGCCACCGTCCTGGCCGGGAGCAGCACGGTCCTTGCCGTCACCGGGACGACCTCTACCGGGGAGGCCGTCCAGTTCTGGGTGCTCGCGGTGATCGCCGTCGGCGGCGCGCTCGGCATGCTGCTGATGAGGAAGGCCGTGCACAGCGCGCTCTGCCTGGCCGCCACCATGATGGCGCTGGCGGTCTGTTACATGGCGCAGGGCGCGGTCTTCCTGGGCGTGGTGCAGATCGTGGTCTACACCGGCGCGATCATGATGCTGTTCCTGTTCGTGGTGATGCTGGTCGGTGTCACCAGCGCCGACTCGATGAAGGAGCAGCTGAAGGGGCAGCGGTTCGCCGCGCTCCTGTGCGGGCTCGGCTTCGGCGTGCTGCTGGTCGCCGGCCTCGCCAACGCCAAGCTGGACACCTTCGCCGGCCTCGCCGAGGCCAACGCCGAGGGCAACGTCCAGGGCCTGGCCCGGCTGATCTTCACCAAGTACGTCTGGGCCTTCGAGGTCACCGGCGCGCTGCTGATCACGGCGGCGATCGGCGCCATGGTGCTCACCCACCGCGAGCACGTGAAGGCCCCGAAGACCCAGCGCGAGCTGGCCGCCCAGCGGGTCAAGGACAACATCCAGCTGCCGCCGCTGCCCGCGCCCGGCGTCTACGCCCGGCACAACGCGGTGGACATCCCCGGCCTGCTGCCGGACGGCACCGTCGCCGAGGACTCGGTGATGGAGACCCTGCGCGAGCGCGGCCAGATCCGCGACGTCAGCCAGGAGATGCTGCGGCGGATGGCCGAGCTGGAGTCCACCACCGCCGACTGGCTGGGCCGCCCGCCGTCCGAGCGCCCGCCGGCCACCGGCCCGCGCAGGTCGCTGGAGCCGGTCCCGACCAACCACGAGGAGGGCACGGAGTGAATCCGGTCAACTACCTGTATCTCTCCGCCCTCCTGTTCACCATCGGCGCCTCCGGCGTCCTGATCCGGCGGAACGCGATCGTCCTGTTCATGTGCGTGGAGCTGATGCTCAACGCCTCGAACCTCGCCCTGGTCACCTTCTCCCGGCTGCACGGCAACCTGGACGGCCAGATCATCGCGTTCTTCACCATGGTGGTCGCGGCGGCCGAGGTCGTGGTCGGCCTCGCCATCATCGTCGCCATCTTCCGGACCAGGCACTCCGCTTCGGTCGATGACAGCAACCTGATGAAGCTGTAGGCGGAGGACCTTCGGTGAACTCTCTCATTCCGCTGCTCGTGGCGGCTCCGCTGGCCGGTGCGGCTCTGCTGCTGCTCGGCGGCCGGGCCTTCGACCGGTTCGGCCACTGGCTGGCCACCGCGCTCGCCGCGCTCTCGTTCGGCTTCGGGCTGGCGCTGTTCGCGTCCATGCTGGGCCGCGACGCCGAGCAACGCGCCGTCACCACACGCCTGTTCAGCTGGGTACCGGTGAACGGCTTCCAGGCCGACATCGCGTTCCGGCTCGACCAGCTCTCCATCACCTTCGTCCTGCTGATCACCGGTGTCGGCACGCTGATCCACCTCTACTCGGTGGGGTACATGGCGCACGACGAGCGCCGGCGCCGTTTCTTCGCGTACCTCAACCTGTTCCTGGCGGCCATGCTGCTGCTGGTGATCGCGGACAACTACCTGCTGCTGTACTTCGGCTGGGAGGGGGTCGGGCTCGCCTCGTACCTGCTGATCGGCTTCTGGCAGCACAAGCCGAGCGCCGCGACGGCCGCCAAGAAGGCGTTCATCGTCAACCGCGTCGGCGACCTGGGCCTCTCCATCGCGATCATGCTGATGTTCGCCGAGTTCGGCTCCTTCGCCTTCGAGCCGGTCTTCGGGGCGGCGGACCAGGCGAGTGAGGGCAAGCTGACCGCGATCGGCCTGATGCTGCTGCTGGCGGCCTGCGGCAAGTCCGCCCAGGTGCCGTTGCAGTCCTGGCTCGGGGACGCCATGGAGGGCCCGACCCCGGTCTCGGCCCTGATCCACGCGGCCACCATGGTGACCGCCGGCGTCTACCTGATCACCCGCTCCGGTGCGATCTTCAACCTGGCGCCGGACGCCCAGACCGCCGTCGTGGTGGTCGGCGCGGTCACCCTGCTCTTCGGTGCGATCGTCGGTTGCGCCAAGGACGACATCAAGAAGGCCCTGGCCGGCTCGACCATGTCGCAGATCGGCTACATGGTGCTGGCGGCCGGCCTCGGCCCGATCGGCTACGCCTTCGCGATCATGCACCTGGTGACCCACGGCTTCTTCAAGGCCGGGCTCTTCCTCGGCGCCGGTTCGGTCATGCACGGCATGAACGACGAGGTGGACATGCGGCACTACGGCGGCCTGCGGAAGTACATGCCGGTCACCTTCGTCACCTTCGGCCTCGGCTACCTGGCCATCATCGGCTTCCCGGGGCTGTCCGGCTTCTTCTCCAAGGACAAGATCATCGAGGCGGCCTTCGCCAAGGGCGGCACCGAGGGCTGGATCCTCGGCCTCTGCGCCCTGACCGGCGCCGCGGTCACCGCGTTCTACATGACCCGGGTGATGCTCCTGACCTTCTTCGGCGAGAAGCGCTGGCAGCCGGACGAGAAGGGCCAGGAACCGCACCCGCACGAGTCGCCGAAGACCATGACCATTCCGATGATCCTGCTCGCCTTCGGCTCGGTCTTCGCCGGTGGGCTGTTCACCCTGAACAGCGGCTTCCTCACCTGGCTGGAGCCGGTCACCGGCCACGACGAGGGCCACTCGCCGCTCGCCCCGCTGGTGGTCACCCTGCTCACCACGGCCTGCATGCTCGCCGGGGTGGCGGTCTCCTACCTGATGTACGGCCGCTCCGCCGTCCCGGTGGTGCCGCCGGTCGGCTCACCGCTCACCCGGGCCGCCCGCCGGGACCTCCTCCAGGACGACTTCAACCACGCCGTCCTGGTCCGCCCCGGCTCGGCGCTCACCGCGGCGCTGGTCTACTTCGACAGCCGGGGCCTGGACGGCTTCGTCAACGGCCTGGCCGCCGTCATCGGCGGCGTCTCCAGCCGCCTGCGGCGGATCCAGAACGGCTACGTCCGCTCGTACGCGCTCTCCATGTTCGGCGGCACGCTGGTACTGGTCGCCACGACTCTCCTGATGAGGTCCGTCTGATGGACAGGAAACAAACAGGCCGTCAGGGAGGTAAGGCATGAGTGCCCTGCTGACCGCCACCTGCGCCGTCCCGGCGGCCGGCGCGGTGCTGACCGCCGCGCTGCCGGCCGGGTCCAGCGAGGCCCGGCGGCGGACCACCAAGGCCGTCGCCCTGGGCGTCTCGGCCGTCACCCTGGCGCTGGCGGCCGTGGTGACCGCCCGCTTCGAGCCCGGCGGGGCGCGCTACCAGCTGACCGAGTCCTACAGCTGGATCCGCTCCTTCGGCATCACCTTCTCGCTCGGCGTGGACGGCATCGGCGCCGTGCTGGCCCTGCTCACCGCCGTCCTGGTGCCGGTCGTGATGCTGGCCTCCTGGCACGACGCCGATCCTGGAGCGGCCGCGCCCGCCAACGGGCAGGAGGGGCCCGGCCCCACCGCACCGGACGGCACCTTCGAGAACAGGCGTCGCACGCAGGGCTTCTTCGCCCTGATCCTGGCGGTCGAGGCGATGGTGATCGTCTCCTTCTACGCCACCGACGTCTTCGTGTTCTACGTCTTCTTCGAAGCCATGCTGATCCCGATGTACTTCCTGATCGGCGGCTTCGGCGACCGGGCGGGCGGCCCCGACTCGGCGCGCCAGCGCTCGTACGCGGCCGTGAAGTTCCTGCTCTACAACCTGCTCGGCGGCCTGGTCATGCTGGCCGCCGTGATCGGCCTGTACGTGATCGCGCAGGAGCAGGGCTTCGCCACCTTCGACCTGCCGACCCTCACCTCGGCGATCGCCGACGGCCGGCTGGTGCTCGGCGGCACCGCGGAGAAGGCGCTGTTCCTCGGCTTCTTCTTCGCCTTCGCGGTGAAGGCCCCGCTCTGGCCGCTGCACACCTGGCTGCCGAACGCGATGGGCGAGTCCACCGCCGGAACGGCCGTCCTGATCACGGCGGTGGTGGACAAGGTCGGCACCTTCGCGATGCTCCGCTTCTGCCTCGGGCTGTTCCCGGACGCCTCCAGGACCTTCGCCCCGGCGATCCTGGTGCTCTCGGTGATCGGGATCATCTACGGCGCGCTGCTGGCCATCGGCCAGAAGGACATCAAGCGGCTGGTCGCGTACGCCTCGATCTCGCACTTCGGCTTCATCATCATGGGCATCTTCGCGCTGACCAGCCAGGGCCAGAGCGGGGCCACCCTCTACATGGTCAACCACGGCATCTCCACCGCCGCGTGGATGCTGGTGGCCGGCTTCCTGATCTCCCGCCGCGGCTCGCGCCTGATCGCCGACTACGGCGGGGTGCAGAAGGTCGCCCCGGTGCTCGCCGGGACGTTCCTGATCGGCGGCCTGGCCACCCTCTCGCTGCCCGGGCTCGCGCCCTTCGTCAGCGAGTTCCTGGTGCTGGTCGGCACGTTCACCCGCTACCCGGCGATCGGCATCGTCGCCACCTTCGGCATCGTGCTCGCCGCGCTGTACGCCCTGATGCTCTACCAGCGCACCATGACCGGCCCGGTCAAGGCCGAGGTGCGCGGGATGCCCGACCTCAAGGTGCGCGAACTCGCCGTCGTCGCCCCGCTGGTGGCGCTGACCATCCTGCTCGGTGTCTACCCGAAGCCGCTCACCGACATCATCAACCCGGCGGTGGACGCGACGCTGTCGCAGGTCCACGAGACCGACCCGGCACCGGCCCACCCGGTCGCCGCCACCTCAGGAGGTGAGCACAAGTGAGCACCACCGGATGGCTCGCCGCCGCCGGCGGCAGCACGCCCAGCATTCCGGCGCCGCACATCGAGTACGGCCAGCTCTCCCCGATGCTGGTGGTGTTCGGCGCCGCCGTGGCCGGCATCCTGCTGGAGGCCTTCCTGCCCCGGCGCCACCGGTACTGGGCGCAGGTCTCGCTGGCCCTGGCCGGCCTGGCCGGCGCGTTCACCGCCGTGGTGGTGCTCGCCGCGCAGGGCTACGGCTCCACCAAGGTCGACCTGCTCGCCATGGGCTCGGTCGCGCTCGACGGCCCCGCGCTCTTCCTCCAGGGCGTGATCCTGCTGGCCGCCGTGGTCGCGGTGCTCACCTACGCCGAGCGGAGGCTGGAGCCGAGGGCCGGGGGAGTGGCCGTCGACGCGTTCGTCGCTCAGGCCGCCGCCACCCCGGGCGGCGAGCAGGAGCGGTCCGCGGTCCGGGCCGGCTTCGCCACCACCGAGGTCTTCCCGCTCACCCTGTTCGCGGTCGGCGGCATGCTGCTCTTCCCCGCCGCCAACGACCTGCTGACCATGTTCGTGGCGCTGGAGGTCTTCTCCCTCCCGCTCTACCTGCTCTGCGCGCTGGCCCGGCGCCGCCGGCTGCTGTCCCAGGAGGCGGCGGTCAAGTACTTCCTGCTCGGCGCCTTCGCCTCGGCGTTCTTCCTGTTCGGCACCGCCCTGCTGTACGGCTACGCGGGCAGTGTCCGGCTCGGCGACATCTCGGACGTCATCTCCGGGAAGGCGCTGGCCACCCCGGCGCTGCTGAACACCACCCAGAACGACGCGCTGCTGCTGATCGGCCTGGCGCTGCTCGCCGTCGGCCTGCTCTTCAAGGTCGGCGCGGTGCCCTTCCACTCCTGGATCCCGGACGTCTACCAGGGCGCGCCGACCCCGGTCACCGGCTTCATGGCGGCCGCCACCAAGGTCGCCGCCTTCGGCGCCTTCCTGCGGCTGTTCTACGTCGCCTTCCCCGGCCTGCGGCTGGACTGGCGGCCGGTGATGTGGGGCGTGGCCATCCTCACCATGGTGGTCGGCGCGGTGCTGGCCGTCACCCAGCAGGACGTGAAGCGGCTGCTCGCCTACTCGTCCGTCGCGCACGCCGGGTTCATCCTGACCGGCGTGATCGCCACCAACAAGCAGGGCCTCGGCTCGGTGCTGTTCTACCTGCTGGCGTACTCCTTCGTGACGCTCGGCGCCTTCGCCGTGGTCACCCTGGTGCGCGACTCCAAGGGCGAGGCCACCCACCTGTCCAGCTGGGCGGGGCTGGGCCGGCGCTCGCCGCTGCTCGCGGCGGTCTTCGCGCTGTTCCTGCTGGCCTTCGCGGGGATCCCGCTCACCTCGGGCTTCACCGGGAAGTTCGCGGTCTTCCAGGCCGCGGCGGCCGGCGGGGCGACCCCGCTGGTGATCGTGGGTGTGCTCAGCTCGGCGGTGGCCGCGTTCTTCTACATCCGGGTCATCGTGCTGATGTTCTTCTCCGACCCGCAGCCCGGCGGCCCGACCGTCGCCGTGCCCAGCGCCTTCACGATCACCGCGATCGGGGCCGGCGTCCTGGTCACCCTCGGCCTCGGCCTGCTGCCGCAGTACTTCCTGGACCTGGCGTCGAAGGCCGCGCTCTTCGTGCGCTGAGACCCCCGGCCGGAGGCATCCGTCGTCCGGGCCGCGCCGTTGTCCGCGCGGCCCGGACGCGTCGTGTCCGGCATCCGTCCTGATCAGGGCATCCGGCCCGATCATGACAGGATCCGCACGCCCGTGCAGTGATCCACTCGTGACCGGATACCCTGCCTGTATGGCCAGCGGCGGCACTCAGGGACCAGGCCGCTAGATCGACCAGGGACAGAGGAGTGGTCTTCGTGACCGTCGTGGGACCCTTTGGGCTCAGCGTGCAGGACCGCGATCTCACCCGCGACGTCCAGGCCGGGATGGACGCGGTGGAGACCGCGCTCACCGAGGCGGTGAAGAGTGACGTCCCCTTCATCACCATCACCGCCAGCCACCTGATCGAGGCGGGCGGCAAGCGCTTCCGCCCGCTGCTGGTGATGCTCGCCGCCCAGTTCGGCGACCCGGGCGCGCCCGGCGTGGTGCCGGCCGCCGTCGTCGTCGAGCTCACCCACCTCGCCACGCTCTACCACGACGACGTCATGGACGAGGCCCCCGTGCGCCGCGGCGCCCCCAGCGCCAACTCGCGCTGGGACAACTCGGTCGCCATCCTCACCGGCGACTTCCTCTTCTCCCGCGCCTCCCAGGTGCTCGCCGACCTCGGCCCGGAGGCCGTCCGGCTCCAGGCCGACGCGTTCGAGCGGCTGGTCACCGGCCAGATCCTGGAGACCGCCGGCCCCGGCCCGGACGACGACCCGCTGGACCACTACCTGGCCGTGCTGGCCGGCAAGACCGGTTCGCTGATCGCCGTCTCCTGCCGGATCGGCGCGCTGATGGCCGGCGCGGAGCCGTGGGTGACCGACATCCTCGCCGAGTACGGCGAGCGGATCGGCACCGCGTTCCAGCTGGCCGACGACGTGCTGGACATCGCCAGCGACGGCGACGAGTCCGGCAAGACCCCCGGCACCGACCTGCGCGAGGGCGTGGCCACGCTGCCGACCCTGCTGCTCCAGCAGATGCCGGTGGACGAGTCCGACCCGGCCGACCGGCGGCTGCACGAGCTGCTCACCCTCGACCTCGCCGACGACGAGCTGCACGCCGAGGCGCTGCGGCTGCTGCGCCGCCACCCCGCGCTGGAGCGCGCCCGCCGGGAGACGCTGCGGCAGGCCGAGGCGGCCCGGGCCCTGCTCGACCCGCTGCCGGACTGCCCGGCCAAGGCGGCGCTGCAGGAGCTCTGCGACTCGGTGGCCATCCGCACCATGTGAGGTGTCGCCCGTGAGGTGCTGCGGTGAGGTGCTGCGGTGAGGTGCTGCCCCGGCATGATTTTCCGCCCGGGCAGGACCGAGGATAGGGGAGACTGACACCCGTCAGCCCAGCCCAGCCCAGCCCAGCCCAGCCGGAAGGCCACCATGCTTCGCGTCGTCATCGCCGAGGACTCCGTACTGCTGCGGGAGGGCCTGACCCGGCTGCTCACCGATCGTGGCCTGGAGGTCGTGGCGGGCGTCGGGGACGCCGAGGCGCTGCTGAAGGCCATCCACGGCCTGGCCGCCGCCGGCGCCCTGCCGGACGTCGTGGTCTCGGACGTCCGGATGCCCCCGACCCACACCGACGAGGGCGTGCGGGCCTGTGTCGCGCTCCGTGCCCAGTACCCGGAGCTGGGTGTGCTGGTGCTGTCGCAGTTCGTGGAGGAGCGGTACGCCTCCGAGCTGCTGGCCGGCTCCACCCGGGGCGTGGGGTATCTGCTGAAGGACCGGGTCGCCGAGGTGCGTGAGTTCGCGGACGCGGTGGTCCGGGTCGCCGGGGGCGGCACCGCGCTGGACCCCGAGGTGGTGCAGCAGCTGCTCATCCGCAGCCGCAAGAGCGATGTGCTGGCGGGCCTCACCCCGCGTGAGCGCGAGGTGCTGGGGCTGATGGCCGAGGGCCGGACCAACACGGCGGTGGCCAGGCAACTGGTCGTCTCGGACGGCGCGGTGGAGAAGCACGTCAGCAACATCTTCCTCAAGCTCGGCCTCGCCCAGAGCCCCGAGGACCACCGCCGGGTGCTGGCGGTGCTCACCTATCTCAACTCCTGAGCGTGCTTGACCACTTTTGAGCGCCCTTGAGCGCTGTTGAGCCCGGGGGCCGGGGGCCGGGGGGGGGGCTTGGGGGCGTTTGCCGGGGGGCCGCTCGTTCCCGGCCCCGGCTGCCCCGACTCCCGTTCCGGGCCTGCGCGGTATGACCGTCACCCCGGTCGGTGTTCTATCGAAAGTGTGGTGTCGTTCTGTATTTCCCGCCGCATGCGGCCGTTCCCGCCAGCGGCGATACCCGGCCGCATAGGATGCGAGAGGTGCACCAGGCGGACGGGGCACACGGCTCACGCCCGCGGCTGGTGCCCACGAGGAGGTCCGCGGCAGTGACCAGTCAGGTCGATCAGTCAGAGGCAGTGGACGGCTCGGACGGCGACGAGGGCCGCTCCGGGCCCGGTGCGGGCCAGGCCGGTCCCACCGCGCCGGACAGTCCGCAGCCCAGGCGTCCCAAACCGATCCGCCGGCTGGACCGGGTGATCATCCGGTTCGCCGGGGACTCCGGTGACGGAATGCAGCTCACCGGCGACCGTTTCACCTCCGAGACGGCGTCCTTCGGCAACGACCTCTCCACCCTGCCCAACTTCCCGGCCGAGATCCGGGCCCCCGCCGGTACCCTGCCCGGCGTCTCGTCCTTCCAACTGCACTTCGCCGACCACGACATCCTGACCCCGGGGGACGCGCCGAACGTCCTGGTCGCGATGAACCCGGCCGCTCTCAAGGCCAACGTCCCCGATCTGCCGCGCGGCGCGGAGATCATCGTCAACACCGACGAGTTCACCAAGCGGGCGCTCGCCAAGGTCGGTTACCCGGCCGACCCGCTGGCCGACGGCTCGCTGGAGGCGTACCACCTGCACAAGGTGCCGCTGACCACGCTGACCCTGGAGGCGCTCAAGGACAGCGGACTGGCCCGCAAGGACGCCGAGCGGGCCAAGAACATGTTCGCCCTGGGCCTGCTCTCCTGGATGTACCACCGCCCCACCCACGGCACCGAGTCCTTCCTGCGCGGCAAGTTCGCCAAGAAGCCGAAGATCGCCGAGGCCAACATCAGCGCCTTCCGGGCCGGCTGGAACTTCGGCGAGACCACCGAGACCTTCGCCGTCTCCTACGAGGTGCCGCCGGCCAAGCTGCCCGCGGGCCGCTACCGCAACATCTCCGGGAACCTCGCGCTCTCCTACGGCCTGATCGCCGCCGCCCAGCGCTCGGGGCTGCCGCTCTACCTCGGCTCCTACCCGATCACCCCGGCCTCGGACATCCTCCACGAGCTGAGCCGGCACAAGAACTTCGGCGTGCGCACCTTCCAGGCCGAGGACGAGATCGCGGGTATCGGCGCCGCCCTCGGTGCGGCCTTCGGCGGCGCGCTCGGCGTGACCACCACCTCCGGCCCGGGGGTGGCCCTGAAGAGCGAGACCATCGGCCTGGCCGTCTCGCTCGAACTCCCGCTGCTGGTGGTCGACATCCAGCGCGGCGGCCCGTCCACCGGTCTGCCGACCAAGACCGAGCAGGCGGACCTGCTCCAGGCGATGTTCGGCCGCAACGGCGAGGCGCCGGTGCCGATCGTCGCCCCCGCCACCCCGGCCGAGTGCTTCGACGCGGCCCTGGAGGCGGCCCGGATCGCGGTCACCTACCGCACCCCGGTCCTCCTGCTCTCGGACGGCTACCTGGCCAACGGCTCCGAGCCCTGGCGGATCCCCGAGGTCGACGAACTCCCCGAGATCGCACCCGACTTCGCCACCGGCCCGAACCGCGAGGACGGCGCCTTCTGGCCCTACCAGCGCGACCCGCGGACGCTCGCCCGCCCCTGGGCGGTGCCCGGTACGCCCGGCCTGGAGCACCGCATCGGCGGCATCGAGAAGCAGGACGGCACCGGCAACATCTCCTACGACCCCGCCAACCACGACTTCATGGTCCGCACCCGGCAGGCCAAGATCGACAACATCGCCGTGCCGGACACCGAGGTCGACGACCCCGACGGCGAGGCCCGCGTCCTGGTGCTGGGCTGGGGCTCGACGTACGGTCCGATCACCGCGGCGGTGCGGCGCGTCCGGGCGGACGGCGGCCGCATCGCCCAGACGCATCTGCGCAACCTCAACCCCTTCCCGGCCAACCTGGGGACGGTGCTGAGGAGTTACGACAGGGTGATCGTCCCCGAGATGAACCTCGGACAGCTGGCGCTGCTGCTGCGCGCCAAGTACCTGGTGGACGCGGAGTCCTACAACCAGGTGCGTGGACTTCCCTTCAAGGCGGCCCAGTTGGCGGACGTGCTGTGGGCGGCGATCGGCACCCTGGACGAGGAGGACAACCGATGAGTGACACGTTTCCCTCGTTGAAGCTCGTGCCGAAGGACGAGGCGAAGCAGACCGCCAGGGACTTCAAGACCGACCAGGAGGTGCGCTGGTGTCCCGGCTGCGGGGACTACGCCATCCTGGCGGCCGTGCAGTCCTTCATGCCGGAGCTGGGGATCCGGCGGGAGAACACCGTCTTCGTCTCCGGGATCGGCTGCTCCTCGCGGTTCCCGTACTACATGAACACCTACGGAGTGCACTCGATCCACGGGCGCGCGCCGGCGATCGCGACCGGGCTCGCCTCGTCGCGGCAGGACCTCAGCGTCTGGGTGGTGACCGGGGACGGCGACGCGCTCTCGATCGGCGGCAACCACCTGATCCACGCGCTGCGACGGAACGTCAATCTGAAGATCCTGCTGTTCAACAACCGGATCTACGGTCTCACCAAGGGCCAGTACTCGCCGACCAGCGAACTCGGCAAGATCACCAAGTCCACGCCGATGGGCTCGCTGGACGCCCCGTTCAACCCGCTCTCGCTGGCCATCGGCGCGGAGGCCACCTTCGTCGCCCGGACCATCGACTCCGACCGCCAGCACCTGCAGTCCGTGCTGCGGGCGGCCGCCGAGCACGAGGGCACCGCGCTGGTCGAGATCTACCAGAACTGCAACATCTTCAACGACGGCGCCTTCGAGGTGCTGAAGGATCCGGGCACGCGGGATGAGGCGCTGATCCGGCTGGAGCACGGGAAGCCCATCCGGTTCGGCGCGGATGCCGCCCAGGGCGTCTTCCGGGCCGCCGACGGCGAGCTGTTCGTGGGCGCGGTCACCCCGGAGAACGAGTCCGCCGTGCTCGTCCACGACGCGCACGCGGCCGGCCCGGCCACGGCGTTCGCGCTCTCCCGGATCGCCGACGCGGACGCCCTGCACCACACCCCGATCGGCGTCCTGCGGAGCGTCCGGCGCCCGGTCTACGACGAGCTGATGGCGAGCCAGCTGGCCACCGCCGCCGCCCACCGCGGCCCCGGCGACCTGGCCGGCCTGCTGGCGGGCAACGACACCTGGACGGTCGACTGATCGTCCCTGGTCCTGCTCGTCGTTCAGCCTCGTGGTGAGGCGGTGCCCCTGGCCCGGCCAGGGGCACCGCTGTCTGCCCGCTACCGCTGGACCCACTCGACGAGCTGGACCACCACGCCGTTGGGGTCGGTGACCTGGAACAGCCGCTCACCCCACGGCTCCTCCCGCAGCGGCATGGTGATCTCCACGCCCTCCCCCCGCAGCCGCTCCTCCTCCCCGGCCAGGTCGTCGACGGTGAACGCCAGGATCAGCCCGGCGGCGTGCTGGTCCCGGAACCCCTCGGGCAGCACGTCGAGGCCGCGCCGCAGGTAGACGACGTTGAGCCCGGCGCTCTCGTGGCCGAGCGAGACGAAGCCGTCGGCCGCCATCTGCTCGGCGAACCCGAAGTGCCGCTGGAGGAAGGCGGAGGAGGTGGCGACGTCCTCGACGGTGAGTGAAACGGCGGAGGAGTTGATCTGCACGATGGGCCCTCTCGTCGGCGATTATCCCGTACGCAGTACACTATACATAGTACGGAGAATTTCGCCGGAGATCGGCCAGGTGCGATCGAGAGCGGTTTCCGAGGGGCGGTCGGGTCCGGTGGACGTGGTCTCGACGACTCGGGAACCAGCCTGCCCTCGGTGTCGTCGATCTCCCCGGTCCGGACCCGGACGGACACGCTCAGCCATATGTTCACTCTGGAACCGGCGTGCTTCCAGCGGCTCGTCCTGGCGTCAGCCGACGGGGTGGTCGGGGCTGTCCAGCCAGACGGTCTGGCCCCCGTCCGGGCCGACGGTCAGCCCGAAGCGGGTCAGTTCCGGCTTGCCTTCCTTCAGCCACCACAGCCGGGCGGCGCAGACCTCGTCCCAGATTCGGCGGGGCCCGGTCTGCTGAACGGCGTCTCCGGCATCCCATCGCCG
The DNA here is from genome assembly GCF_044755565.1 of Kitasatospora sp. NPDC092286. Lineage (NCBI taxonomy): Bacteria > Bacillati > Actinomycetota > Actinomycetes > Kitasatosporales > Streptomycetaceae > Kitasatospora > Kitasatospora sp. NPDC092286. The sequence continues at coordinate 211,794 of NZ_JBIVRD010000006.1, forward strand.
ATGGCGCGCGGAGGCCCAGGAGCCCTCGCTGTCGGAGAGCTGCACGCGGTAGGTGCCCTGCGGATCCTCGCTGTCCCAGGTGTGCACGGAGCGAACTCCGGGCACCCGCAGGCCGATGGCGAACGCCGCGTGGACGTTCTCCTCGGCAAGGTCCGGATCCATCGGGGACGCGCTGTCACGTACCGGCCCGACGCCCGGAGCCGTCACGGCGTGCGGTCGTTGTGCCCGCATCCACATGAAGCTGACGTTCTCCACGAACCGGCCGTGCGACTCCCGGCCCGGACCGCCGACGACCAGCCGGAGCAGCCCGGCGTTGGCGTACGGCGTACCCCAGGGCGTCACGACGACCCCGCCGGGCTCGGTCTGCTCGATCCATGGGAGAGGCACGTGCCGTACCGCTGCCGTGGAGTGGATGCGGTTGTAGGGGGCGGTGGAGGCATGGCCGGCCAGGCCGTCGCCCACCGCGAGGCGGGGCGTGAACCGGGCGGCCTTCAGCCGGCGCGCCGCCTCGGCGGCGACGCCCGGGTCGATCTCCACCGTGGTCACGCCGGCGTCGCCGAGTCGGGCGGACAGCAAGGCGCTCGTCCAGCCGGTACCGGTGCCGATGTCCAGCACGGTCTGCCCCTCGGCGAGGTCGAGGTGGCGGAGCATCATCGCGACCAGGGAGGGCATGGAGGCCGACGAGGTGGCGACGCCGGGGCCGTCGGAATCCCCGTCGTCCAGCTGCGTCACGACCACGTCGTCGGCGTTGACCAGCTCCCACCAGCCGTGCGGATCCCGGCCCTTGGCGACCAGGCGATAGCCGCTGGGTGTGCCCTCGTCCGGCGCCCAGACGGCATCCGGAATGAAGGCAGAGCGCGGGGCGCGCTCGAACGCGCCCCGCCACTCTTCGCCCAGCGCACCGGACTTGGTCAGTTCGGCGACCAACTGCGCGTTCTTGTTCATCGGCTCGCGCCTACTTCTTCTCCTCGTCCGGGCCGGGCGGCGGTACGGGCCTCTTCCACTGGCCGTCCGACTCCTTCGGCGACTGCTGCTTGTCGCCGGAGCTGCCGCCCTTGCCGTCGTCGTGCTTACCCATGGGGGTTCTCCGCTCGTGTACGGGTTTGCCCGTCGGTCCTGACACGGCTCGGGCCGGTGCCGCGCCGAGGAGCCGCCGTTCTGTGGCGGTTTCTCCTCCTGCTGAATCCCTTTCCTGGAGAAGAAGATAAGGGAGTGAGTTCGTGCCCTTCAAGGGGATTTCCGTAGTGGACTAAAGATCTTTCCGATGTGTCGCAGCCCGGGTCGCCAGGGGCTCTCTGGAGTTTTCTCCGAATATTGCCAGGTCTTCGTACAGTGTGAATATGTCCAAGTGTTCGGCGAAATCCCGGGCATTGCTAAATGCGATTCGCCCGGTGAAGGTCTCCACGGTCGCCAATCGATCGTCATGAACGGTGAAGGTATTCATCGGGCCACGCCCCGGAACCGCTCCTCGGCCAGATCCGCGGGCGCTTCAAGCGCTCGAAGGCCGCGGAGCATTTCCGCCAGATCGGCTGTGGACCGATCCAGCTGCTCGGGGTCGAACGTCACTCACCCACGCTCTTCCAGGAATTCCAGAAAGGGCGGGTCGAGGATCCGGATGTCCTCCCCGGCCGCGATGTTGTGGCGGTAGTGCGCGAACTCGAATCGAAGGTGGTCCGTCAGGGGCCGGGTGAGGACGTGGACCCGGCCCACGCGGCGCCCGGTGCTGCGGCAGCCCTTGACACGGTCGGTCCGCGCGGCGGTGTCGGCAGGGCCGGCCGGCAAGAGGGCCGTCCGGCCGCCCCGGAGGGAAGCCGGAGCGGCTTCGGCGGGGTGAACCGCTCGACTGCTCCTGCGTCTGCGCTTCACGCGGCTGCGGTACAGCAAGGTGAACATCTGGAGGGATTCCGAGGCGGCGGCGTTCGTCCGCTCGGTCGCGGACGGGAACGAGACCGTGCCGACCGTGACCGTGGCCGGCCGGGCGATGGTGAACCCGTCGAAGAGGCAACTGATGGAAGCGGTCGAGAAGTACGCGCCGCACCTGCTGCCCACGGCTGCCGACTGACCTCGTGGCGGCGCGTCCGTTCGGGCACACGGCGGTGAGCGCGGCGCTCGGGGGCGCCCTCACGGCGGCGGGGGGCGGTGGCTTCGTGGTTGCTCCGGTGGATCGCCGGCCCCTTGAGCGGCGGTGGTGTCGTGCCAGCTGACGGGGAGGGTGAGCGGTGACTTGCTCGGGGATTCGTCGTCCCAGGTGGGGGCCTGTCCTTCGGCGAGGCGCAGTCGGGGGAGGCGGTCGAGCAGGGCCTCCAGTCCCACGGTCAGCTGGGCCCGGGCCAGGTGTGCGCCGATGCAGTTGTGCGCGCCCCGGCCGAAGGTGAGGTGCGGGTTCTCCGCTCGGCACAGGTCGAGCCGGTCGGCGTCGGTGAACACCCGTTCGTCGCGGTTGGCCGAGGCGAGGACGGGCAGGACGGCGTCGCCCGCGCGGATCCTGCGGTCGTGCAACTCGATGTCCTCGACGGCCTGGAGGACCACGACGCCGTTCATGACCGGGATGTACCGCAGGAGTTCCTCCACCGCGCCGGGCAGGAGGCCGCGGTCGTCGCGGAGCCGGGCGTACCGGTCGGGCACGGTCAGCAGGGCCACCACGGCGTCGGCCAGGAACATGGTGCTCGTGCGGTAGCCGGCGACCAGCATCGAGAGCCCGAAGTTCACCACGCTCTCCCCGTCCGGGGTGCCGGGCCCGCACGCGTGGACCAGCCCGGTGAGGACGTCGTCGGCGGGCTCGCGCCGCTTGCGGTCGAGCAGTGACGCGATGTACTCGCGCAGTTCGGAGGTGACCTCGCGGCCCTCGTCCAGGGTGACCATCGCCCCGAGGGCGGCGTCCGCCCTGGGCAGGAAGTACTCGCGGTCCTCGTAGGGGATGCCCACCAGCTCGCACATGGCCAGCAGCGGGAAGGGCTCCAGGAAGCCGCCGACCAGGTCGCCGGGCTGCCCGGCGGCCATGAAATCGTCCAGCAGCCCGTCGGCCGACCGGCGCAGGCGCGGCAGCCGGGACCGGACGGAACGGACGCTGAACGGCTCGGCCAGAGCGTGCCGCAGGGCCTCGTGGCGGGGGCCGTTCAGTTCCATCATCGTGATCAGGCCCGGCTCGTCGTCGATGGCCCGGTCGGGCCGGGGCGGCCAGTCGTTGATGGTGGGCCGGATCAGCCGGGGGTCCGCGATCAGGTCCCGGACGTCCTCGTAGCGGGTGGCGTACCAGGCGGTGGCGCCGATCGGCAGCCGGACCTCGGCCAGCGGACACTCCCGGCGCAGCCACCCGTACTGCGTGGGCGGGCCCATGGTGCCCGGCGGCGGGAGGGGCAGGTCGATGACGGGCGGGTCGACGGCGGGTCGCGGCGGTGTGCTGCTCACTGGCGGTGCTCCCTGATCGCGTACGAGGTGATCGCGTACGAGGTGGCCGGGTACGAGGTGATCGCGTACGAGGTGGCCGGGTACGAGGTGGCCGGGTGTGAGGTGGCCGGGTGTGAGGTGGCCGGGTGTGAGGTGGCCGGGTGGGTCTCACCAGCTGACCGGGAGGGTCAGCGGTGACTTGGTCACGGATTCGTCGTCCCAGGCGGGTTCCTGTCCTTGGGCGAGGCGCAGCCGCGGGAAGCGGTCGAGCAGCGCCTCGACTCCCGTGGTCAGTTCGGCGCGGGCCAGGTGGGCGCCGAGGCAGTTGTGGGCCCCCCGTCCGAAGGCGAGGTGGCCCCCGCGGCCCGTGGTCGCGCCGGCCCGGTCCAGGTCGAGCCGGTCGGCGTCGGCGAAGACCCGCTCGTCGCGGTTGGCGCAGGCCGGTACGGGGATGACGGCGTCGTCCTCGCGGATCGTCCGCCCGTGCAGTTCGATGTCCTCGGTCGCCAGGAGGATCACGGTGCCGTTCATCACCGGCATGTAGCGCAGGAACTCCTCCACCGCGCCGGGCAGGAGGCCGCGGTCGTCGCGCAGGCGGGCCCAGAGGTCCGGCCGGTCGAGCAGGGTGTGCACGGTGTCGGCCAGGAAGAAGCTGCTGATGCCGAAGCCGACGGTGAGCATGGACAGCCCGAAGGCCAGTACGTCGTCGTGGGTCAGCTCGCCGTCGTCGCACCGGCGGACCAGCAGGGTCAGGACGTCGTCGCCGGGCCGGCCCCGCTTCCGGGCGATCAGTCCGGCGACGTACTCGCGCAGCAGGCCGGTGACCCGGCGGCCCTCCTGGGAGGTCACCATGCCGCCGAGGGCCGCGTCCAGGACCGGGAGGAACCAGTCCCGGTCCTCGAAGGGGATGCCCACCAGGTCGCAGAGCACGAGCAGGGGGAAGGGGTCGGTGAAGCCGGCGACCAGGTCGCCGGGCGGGCCGTTCTCCTCGAACGCCCGCAGCAGTCGCCCGGCGAGCCCGCGGATGCGCGGCAGGTGGTCGCGCACGGCCCGGGAGCTGAACGGCTCGGCCAGGGCCCGGCGCAGGGCCGCGTGCCGGGGGCCGTCGAGTTCGGCGATCGTGACCAGGCGCGGCCCGTCGTCCGCGGGCTGCCCGGGGCGCGACGGCCAGTCGTTGATGGTCGGCCTGATCAGCCGGGGGTCCGCGAAGAGCATCCGGACGTCCTCGTACCGGGTGGCGTACCAGGCGGTCGCGTCCATCGGCATCCTGACCCTGGCCAGGGGGCAGCTCTCGCGCAGCCGCGCGGACTCCCCGGGCGGCCCCATGGTGCCCGGCGGCGGGAGCGGGAAGTCCAGGACGTCCGGCTCGGCGCCGGGCCGCCGCGCGCTCATGTCCGCTCCCCTTCGGGGTGGCCGCGGCCGGGGCGTTCGATGTAGCCGGTGGCGTAGAAGTACTCCAGGTAGCGGTCCAGCAGCTCCGCGTCGACGGGAGGGCAGTGCAGGCCCGAGGTGGCCAGGTCGCGCTCGACGTTGGCCCGCCCGACGGTCGGGAAGGTGCCCTCGAAGTACATCTCCTTGACGGACATGTCGGCCTGCTTGCAGCGGTCCACGCACAGCGAGACGAACGGGGCGGTGGGGCTCGTGGGGTGCCGCGCGACGTGGCGGACGAGCTCGCCCACCCACTCCTCGTAGGGGAGCCGGGAGATCCGGTGGCCGGCCGTGTCCATCCGGTCGAGCATGTCGCGCAGGCCCGCGGGGCGGGGGTTGGTCATGTGGTAGGTCCGGCGGGTGGTGCGGTGGGTGGTGGCGATGTGCACCAGGGCGTCGGAGAGGAAGTCCACCGGGACGAAGTCCAGCGGCAGCGGGATGTCGGGGGCCAGCCCGGTCTCGCTGATCGTCTTGAACAGCGAGCAGATCGCGGTGTCGGTGTTGCAGGCGCCGGTGCGCCGGTCTCCGGTGATCTCGTACGGACGGTAGACCGCCACCGGCAGGCCCTGGGCCTGGTCCGCGGCGTCGCGCAGCACCTCCTCGGCGACCCACTTGCTCTCGGCGTAGCCCATGGTGAGCCGGTCGGCGTGGTCGAGCGGCAGGTCCTCGTCGACGTGCCGTACGCCGGCGGTTCCGAAGCCGGCGAGCACCGCGATGGTGGAGAGGAAGTGCACCGGCACCCGGCGTCCGGCCGCCAGCCGGACGAGCTCTCTGGTGCCGTCCACGTTGGTGCGGCGCAGCGCGTCGTACGGATAGATGAAGTTGACCTGCGCGGCCGAGTGGATCACCAGGTCGAGGGTGTCGGCGAGTTCGTCGGCGCGGCCCGGCTCCAGTCCGAGGCCGGGCTCGGCGAGGTCGGCGGGGAGGCAGACGACGCGGTCGGCGGTTTCGGGGGTGGCGAGGCCGAAGCGGGCGAGGTTCCGCATCACCTTCTGCCGGGCGTGGGCGGGGGCCCGGCTTCGTACCGGGCAGTGCACCCGGGCGTCGGTGCGGCGCAGCAGCGCGGCCAGGAGGAAGGCGCCGACGAAGCCGGAGGCGCCGGTGAGCAGCACCTCCGCGGGGTGGCGCCAGTCCGGCTCCGGCCCGCGCGGCGGCGGGAGGGTGAAGCCCAGCCGTGCCTCGGCGCGGAAGTCCACCGGGCCCGCGTCGGCGTTCACCCCGCCGGGCCGGCCCTGGACGGCGGTGACGGCGGCGGTGAAGTCCTCCAGTGTGGGGGAGCGCAGCAGGCTGTGGACGAGGGTGCGGCCGTGCCGGGCGTCGAGGTCGAAGGCGGTCAGCGTACGGGTGACGGCCTCGGCCGCCAGCAGGGAGTCGCCGCCGATGTCGAAGAAGCTGTCGCCCGGTGCCGGGTGCACACCCAGCACCACCTGCCAGATCCGGGCCACCGCGCCTCGCGGGCCGGGCGCGGTGCCGTTCACCGCCGGCTGGGCGGCGGCCTCCTCGGTCGCCGCCAGCCCGCGCAGCCGGTGGCGGTCGACCTTGCCGCCGGCCGTCACCGGGAACCGCGCGAGTTCCACCAGCCGCGCGGGCACCGCGGCCGCAGGCAGCCAGGTGGCGAGACCGCCGCGGATGCGGTCCAGGGGCAGCGCCCGGCCGGGGCGGGCCGGTGTCACGTACCCGATCAGGGAGTCGCCGTCCCGTTCGACGACGGCCTCGCCCACCGCGTCGTCCGCGCGCAGCCGCGTCTCCACCTCGTCCGGCTCGATGCGGTGCCCGCGCAGTTTGATCTGCCGGTCCACCCGGGACCGGTACTCCAGTAAGCCGTCGGGGCGCCGGACCACGCGGTCACCGGTGCGGTAGAGGCGCGTACCGGGCTCGACGAGGTCGTCGACGAAGCGCTCGGCGGTCAGCTCGGGGTCGCCGAGGTACCCCAGTGCGAGCCCGTCCCCGCCGACGAGGAGTTCGCCCTCCTCGCCGGTGCCGGCGAGTGTGCCGTCCGGGCGCAGCACATGACAGGTGGAGTTCTCCAGGGGGAGGCCGATCGGCACGGCCGTCGCCTCGGGAGGCAGGTCGTGCAGCATGTGTGCGGTGGAGACCACGCTGTTCTCGGTCGGGCCGTAGAAGTTGACCACGGTGGTGTCCGGGCAGGCCGCCAGTATCGCGCGGGCCAGCTCCGCGTCCATCGCCTCGCCTCCGGCCGAGGCGAACCGCAGGGACCGCAGCGCCGAGGGCCTGGTGCGCGCGATGTGGTGGAACACCCCGGTGGTCAGGTAGGCGACGCCGACCCGTTCGGAGAGCAGGAGCGACTCCAGGGCGGCCGGCGACAGCAGTTCCTCCTGGTCGGCGATCACGAGGCAGGCGCCGGCGAGCAGCGCGGGCCAGATCTCGATCGAGGAGGCGTCCGAGGAGAGGCCGTAGGCGTGCAGCACCCGCTCACCGGGTCGCGGCCGCTGCCGGACCAGGTCGGAGGCGGCCAGCCGGACGACTCCGCGGTGCGGGATCGCCACCGGTTTGGGGCGGCCGGTCGAGCCGGAGGTGAACATCACGTAGGCGCAGTCCGCGGGGAGTGCCCGGGCCTGCGGTACCGCGGCCGGGGCGGTCGGGGCGGGCGGTCCGGTCCGGGCGGCCGGGGCCGGGCCGCCCAGGTCGATGCGGGAACGCACGCGCCGGATGCGGCGGGAGCTGCCGGGCAGTGCGACGACGGTGTGCACCCCCGCGTCCTCGGCCATCGCCTGCAGACGCGCGGGCGGTGAGGCGTCGTCGAGCGGGACGTAGGCCGCACCGGTCTTGAGGATGCCCAGGAACGCGACCAGCGCCTCCGGAGAGCGGGCCCCGCACACCCCGACCGTGTCGCCGTACCGCACGCCGGAGTCGTACAGCCGGGCCGCCAACGCGTCGGAGCGGAGCTTGAGTTCGCCGTAGCTGATGCTGCGGCCGTGCTGGACGGAGGCGATGGCCCGCGGGCGGTGCGCCGCCCTGGAGTCGAACAGCTCATGGAGGCACCGATCGCGTGGATACGGCACCGCCGCGGCGTGCTCGGCCGTCGCCTGATGCGTCGTTGTTCGGGTGTTCATCGGGATGTCACGCTCTCTGCCGCGCACCGACCGCGTGCGCGGGAAGCTACGGTTCGAACTCCTCGGCGAAGGCGGCGAAGTCGGCGGTCCGCCATCTCTCGGGCCTCATGCGGATGAGGACGTCGTCGGCCAGCTGCCGCTGGTTGGCGTCCAGGTAGGCCGCCGCCGTGTCCGCGTCCAGATACCGGTGGGCCAGCTCCTCGCGTTCGGCCGGCGGCAGCGGGTCCTCGACGGCCACCACCGGCCCCTCCACGCTGACGTAGCGGTAGGGCGCCGACTCGACCTGCGCGCAGAGGCTGAACCGGCCCGCACCGCGGATGAGCCGGGCCTTCAGCGTCTCCCGCCCGGTCTGGATCGTCACCGGCCCGCCCGGCCGGTAGGAGTACCAGAGCGGGACGAGCAGCGGTCCGCCGCCGTCGCGCGTGTCGTCCACCCCCAGGATTCCCACGTGCGGGCCGGCGAGGAACGCCTCCCGGGCTTCGACCGACATCCTGAGATCCACTGGTACCGCCTCGATTCGGCAGAGCACGCATCCGGCATCGATTCGCGCTACGGAGGGTGAGCGACGGGGGCCTCCGGGCGGTCGGCGTGTGACCGCCGCAGGTCTGTGCGAGTCCTCGGTCGTCCTCATCCGGTGCACACGGCCTTCGGGAACCCGGTGGCGCGGCCAGGGCAGGGGGCCGGGGCCGTGCCGGGCTCTCTCTTCCACATTTCCACCACACCCGGGTGGCTCGCATCCCGGCGGCCGCGCACGCGGCGCCTCCGCGCCCCTTCCGGGGCCGGGCGGCGCCGGTGGACACGGAACGCCCCGGGGAATTCCCGGCGGGGGTTCGGCGCTCCCACCAGAAGCAGCTCCAGTGATGGTCGAAGCAGTGCTGGTCAAGGGAGTGGAAACCATGGGACAGCTGGATGGAAAGATCGCCCTGGTGACCGGGGGCTCGGCCGGGATCGGTCTTGCCGTCGCCCGCCGGTTCGCCGCCGAAGGCGCCACCGTCTACCTCACCGGCCGGCGCAAGGCCGAGCTGGACGAGGCCGTGGAAGCCATCGGCGGACGGGCCGTAGGCGTCCAGAGCGATGTGTCGAACCTCGATGACCTCGACCGGCTCTTCGCGGCGATCGAGGCACGCAGCGGACGGCTGGACGTCGTGGTGGCCAACGCCGGTGTCGGCGCGTTCGCCCGGCTCGGGGAGATCACCGAGGAGCACTACGACAGGACCTTCGGCATCAACGTCAAGGGGGCGATCTTCACCGTCCAGAAGGCGCTGCCCCTGCTGTCGGACGGCGCCTCGGTGGTCGTGCTCTCCTCCACCAACGCGTCGAGGGGCGTCGAGTCGATGAGCGTCTACAGCGCCACCAAGGCTGCCGACCGCAACCTCGTCCGCACGTGGGCCGCCGAGCTCGCGGGCCGCGGCATCCGGGTCAACGCCATCAGCCCCGGCCCGATCGAGACTCCCGCCGTCAGCGGTCTGGGCGCGGGGGAGGCGCCCGTGGTGGACGAGCTCGTCGCCAGGATTCCGCTGGGCCGGATCGGGCGCCCCGACGAGGTCGCCGCCGCGGCCCTCTTCCTCGCCTCGGACCAGAGCTCCTTCACCACCGGAGCCGAACTCTTCGTCGACGGCGGCCTCAACCAGGTCTGACCGGCCCGGCGCGGGCGGGGTTCGGCGGCCGCACATCTCCTCGCGGCCCGGACCCGGACCGGCGCCGGGTCCAGACCGGCCCCTCGGTCAGCGGCTAGGGGCGCAGCTGGTCGGCTTCGCGGATGCGGTGGAGGTGGATGAGGACGTCGTAGCTGGAGGCTATCCGGATGTCGGCGAGGGGGACGGGGTATTCGGTGCCGATGCTGCGGGTGGGGCGGGCGGTGTCCAGCCAGGTGCGGGCGGCGGGTGGGGCGGTGCGGATGTCGAGGTAGTAGTCCCGGTGGCGGACCTTGTCGAGGGTTTCCTCGTTGGTGCCGGGCCCGGCCGCGTCGACGGTGTACTTCTTCCACGGGCCGCCGAGGCTCTGGTCCTTGGACAGGAAGGAGCCCCGGTCGAAGGTGAATCCGATGGGGAGGTAGTCCTTGCCGAGCAGGTCGCGCAGGAACGCGCCCTGCACCTTGGGGTAGGTCTCGGGGATGTCGGTCACGTACCCCACATGGGAGTTGTGCGCCGACAGCAGCATCCGGTGGCCGGTGTGCCGTTGCCACCAGGCGGTGTTGTCGGCCATCAGCTGGTCGCGGTAGAGCATCGCGACGGGGATGACCGCGGGGTCGGCGAGGTCGAAGGCGAGGAACGTGGCGGTCTGGGCGATGGACCGGGCGTGCTGCACCGTCCACTCGAACTCGGTTCCGCCTGCGCCCTGTCGGCCGGTGAGCAGCTCCAGGGCCTGCCGGGCGTTGGCGGCGAGCCGCTGTCGTTCCGCGAGCGGGCCGGCCAGGTAGGCGAAGCTGTCGTCGAGGGGGCGCAGGCCGGTGTAGAGCTCGGTGAAGCGCGGCAGCAGCTCCGGGTGCTGCCGCTGCACGTAGCCCGTCACCCGCGCGAAGAGGTCGTCGCCCACCTTGGGGGCGCCGATGTCGTCGCCCATGAAGTGGACCTTGTGGCCGGGGTGGCGGCGGTTGTGGTCCCGCATCCACTCGATGAGGCTGACGAACTCCTCGCGTTCCCAGGGGGATTCGCCCAGTTCCTCCTTGACGATCCGGCGTGCGTCTCCCCGGCCGCCCTGGAGGTACTCGTCGATCCGCAGTCCGGCGGGCCAGCTCATCTCCAGGGCGAAGGTGGTGAATCCCCTCTCCTCGACGAGGTACCGGAAGACCCGTTCCTTCATGGCGAAGAACTCGTGCGAGCCGTGCGTGGCCTCGCCGAGGCCCACCACCTTGGCGCCGCCGATCATCGCCCCCAGGGGCCGCAGGTCGGCCGTGTCCGTCCCGGGCTCCGTCGACCGCAGCGGGTGGGCCGCCCGCTCCAGCGTGCGGACCGGGCCCTGCCCGCCGCCGCCCGTCGCCGGGGCTGCCGGGGCTCCCTGGGTCGTCGGCGCTGCCTGGGCCGCGGCGGGAGCCAGCAGGGCTCCCGCCGCGACGGCCGTCGTGGTCAGCAGCGTCCGTCGCCGCAGGTGCTTTCCCGTCATGCCGATCACTCCTCAACTCGCTCTCGCGGAACTGAGGATGATCATTTCCCGGGAAGCGTTCGTCGCGCGCTGCGGCCAGCATCAGACTTTCGCGGGGGGATAGCCACACCCCGCCCGGGGGCCTCGGGGCGCCTCACCTGCCGCGATACCGTTCCGGACCCTGCCGGGGTCAGGTCGCCGCGCTGTCCCGGGCGGCGATCGCCTGGCGCAGGGCGCGCGGGACCGGGCCGCAGAGCGCGGCGAGTGCGGCGATCCGTTCCCGCTGTTCGCGGCGCAGCTTCCGGGGCAGGACCAGGGCGAGCCGGGCCGCGTCGGCGAGGGCGACCAGCGCCGCGTCGCCCGGCTCGACCCGGGAGAGCGGTCCGTGCAGGGCCGAGGAGACCGCGGCGGCCAGGGCCTTGCGGACCCGGGGGTCGCGCGGGGTGGGCCGGACGGTGCGGAAGAGGCCGAGCACACGGTGCTCGTCGAGGCGGATCCAGCCGGTGGCCGCGAGGCCGTCCCGGACGGCGCGGGTGGTGCGCCGGCGCCGTCCGATCCAGTTCCTCCAGCGGCGGGGCCGGCCGTCGGCGAGCTCCGTGAGGATGCCGGCGAGCACCGGGTCGAGCCCGGCCGGGGCCCGGCCGGTGACCTCCGGCCTGCCGTTCGCGTCGCGGAGCAGGCCGCGCTGGAGGAGGTCGGTGAGGGCCGCGGCGCGCAGCAGCGGTTCGAGGTTGTGCGTACCGGTCAGGCGGCCCCGTTCGGGGTCGTGGGCCAGCAGGTAGAGCTGGCCGGGCAGGGTGCCGGGCAGTTCCATGGCGGGACTCCAACCGTCCTCAGGGAGCTTGGTGTTGGTCCGGTTCCGGCTCGCCGTTCCTGGGCGGGCGGCCGCGCCTGGGCAGGCGGGGTACGCCGCCCGGCATCCGGCCGCCCTCGGTCAGGGCCCGGCGGAGCAGGAACTCGATCTGCGCGTTGGTGCTGCGCAGTTCGTCCGAGGCCCAGCGGGCCAGTGCGTCGTGGACGGCCGGGTCCAGGCGCAGCAGGATCTTCTTTCGCTCCGGCGCCACCTGGACGCACCTCCTACTGGTACAGGGAGCCGGTGTTGACCACCGGCTGGGTGCCCCGGTCGCCGCAGAGCACGACCAGCAGGTTGCTCACCATGGCGGCCTTGCGCTCCTCGTCCAGCTCGACCACGTCGCGCTCGGCGAGACGGTCCAGGGCGAGCTCCACCATGCCCACCGCGCCCTCCACGATCAAGCGGCGGGCGGCGACCACGGCGCTGGCCTGCTGGCGCTGCAGCATCACCTGCGCGACCTCGGGGGCGTAGGCGAGCCGGGTGATCCGGGACTCCACCACCCGCACGCCGGCCGAGGCGACCCGGGTGGAGATCTCCTCGGAGAGCTTGCGGGTGATCTCGTCCGCGCTGTCGCGCAGCGACAACTGCCCGGGCTGGTGGGCGTCGTACGGGTAGCTGTTGGCGATGTGGCGCACCGCGGTCTCGGTCTGGATGGCGACGAACTCGGTGAAGTCGTCCACCTCGAAGGTGGCCTTCGCGGTGTCCTCGACCTGCCAGACGACCACGGCGGCCATCTCGATCGGGTTGCCGTCGGAGTCGTTGACCTTGGTGGTCTCGGTCTCGTGGTTGCGGATCCGGGTGGATATCCGCCGGCGGGAGGTGAAGGGGTTGACCCAGGTCAGCCCGTCGGCGCGGATGGTGCCCCGGTAGCGGCCGAGCAGCTGCACCACCCGGGCCTGGCCGGGGGCCACGGCGGTCAGGCCGCAGAGCAGGATCACCGAGGCGAGCAGTACGACCGGGCCGGCCGAGGTCAGGGCGATTCCGGCGGCCGAGCCGCTCTGGGCGGCCAGGACGATGCCGACGACGGTCGTCGCGGCGCTGCCGAGGAGCAGCAGCAGGCCGAGCGCGAGCACGGGCAGCCCGGCGCTTCCGGTGATGACGCGTTCGGTGACCTTGGGGGCGGGCATTTCGACGCCCTCGAAGGCGTGGTCTTGAGCGGCCATCGGGCCGGCTCCTCTCGTCCTCGGTCCGCACGGTCACGGACTTAGCAAAGTGATATCACTTTTCAGTCGGACGGGGAAGGACCGGGAAGCGCCGGGGGAGGGGGTGCGAACCGGGCCGGCTTCGGGTGAAGCCGGCCCGGTGTCGTGACACTCAGCGGGTGCGCGGGGTGACGATCGGGAACTTCGGGTCGGGGAGGGTCAGGGTGTCGAAGACGGCGTCGGCCGCCTGCTGAGCCTTCTCGCCGTCCAGCGTGATCTTGTTCTCCCGCACCGCCTGGTCGAAGTTCCTCCGGAAACCGGGGGTCTGAGCCACTTCGTTGAGCGTCTGACGGCTGAGCGTGATGGTGGCGTCCGGCACCTCGAGGAGGCGGTCGCCGTCCGCCACGAACACCAGCACGCCGTTGCGCAGAGTCGTGGTGCACTTCTCGCCGGTGTCCGTGAACACCCAGTTGAGGGCGATCGGGAGGCGGTGCCGGTCCGCGGCCGTCGGCCCGTCCACGCTCCGGGCGAGGGCGGAGAAGAACTGCTCCAGGGTGGTGCTGCGCACCAGGTCGGCCGAGCTCTGGCTGGTGATCAGCGGCTGCGGGCCGTTGACGACCTCCTGGGCGCCGGTGAGGTAGGCGTTGCGCCAGGTGCCGTTGGCGCTGCCGTAACCGAGCTGGGTGAGGACCTTGGCCTGCAACTCCCTGGCCCGGGTGACCTGCGGCTCGGCGAGCGGGCTGCCCGACTCGGCCGCCGCCCCGAAGATGACGTGGTTGAGCAGTTCGGCGGCCCAGCGGAAGCCGTCCGGGGTGTCGGTGTCATAGGCCCGCTGGGCCAGGGCGATCACGGCCTCGGCGCCGCCCATCGCCTCCACGTAGGCCGCGCCCGACTGGACGGGCGGGAGCTGCCACAGGTGGGCCGGGTTGCCGTCGTACCAGCCCATGTAACGCTGGTAGACCGCCTTGAGGTTGTGGCTCACCGAGCCGTGGTAGCCCTGGTTGTGCCAGTGGTCGTTCAGGCCCGCCGGGAGGGTCGGCAACTCCTCGGCGATCTCGGTCCCGGTGCGGCCGGCGTTGATCAGCCGCAGGGCCTGGTCGTTGAGGTAGGCGTACATGTCGCGCTGCCTGTCGAGGAATTCGAGGATGCGCCCGTTGCCCTGCTCGTCACCCCACATCGGCCAGTGGTGCGAGGCGAACAGGACGTCGGTCTCCTTGCCGAAGGTCTGGATCGCCTCGGTGAGGTACTTCGACCACGCGTGCGCGTCCCGCACCTGCGCCCCGCGCAGGCTGAGGATGTTGTGCATGGTGTGCGTGGCGTTCTCCGCGATGCACAGGGTCCGGGCGTCCGGGAAGTAGATGTTCATCTCCGCCGGGGCCTCGGTGCCCGGCGTCAGCTGGAACAGCATCTGGACGCCGGCCAGGTCGAACTCGTACAGCCCCGGCCGCCAGGGGATGACGTAGGTGTCCTTCCACCGGTCCTTCGGGACCGGCTGGTGGAGCGGGCCGCCGATGTATTCCGTCGGCGGGACGAGGGTCACCTCGCCCGTGGAGATGGTCGTGCCCAGGCCCGAACCGACCTGGCCCGTCGGGCTCTTGTCCAGCTGCGCCGCGTACATGTACTGCGCGCGCCGGGCCATCGCGGGGCCCGCGTAGACGTTCTCGCTGATCGCGTGTTCGAGGAAGCCCTCCGGCGCGACGACGGGAACACCAGGCTCCAGCGGGTCGCCCTGTTCGGCGAAGAGGCCGCGGGAGCCGCCGAAGTGGTCGACGTGACAGTGGGTGTAGACGACGCCCTTGACGGGCCGCTGCTCCTTGGAGAGTTCCGTCCGGTCCCGGAACAGCTTGAGCGCGGCCCGCGCGGTCTCGTAGCAGGCCAGCGGGTCGATGACGACCAGGCCCGCATCGTGCTCGACGATCGTCATGTTGGACAGGTCGTAGCCGCGGACCTGGTAGATCCGGTACTCGCGGCTGCTGTGGACCAGGAACAGCCCGGCGATGGCGGTCAGCTGGCCCTGCCGCTGCAGGCTGCCGTTGACCGTCGGCGGTTCGGAGCTCGGGTCGGGATCGAGGAACTCGTACGCGGTGAAGTCCCAGACGACCTTCCCGGAGTCCTTGCGGGACCAGATGACGTTGGTCCCGGGCAGGGCGATCAGACCGCGGCTGGCATCGGCGAAGTCCTGGCCGCCCGTCTGGTCGCCGGTCTCGACGGCCTCCACGGACTTCCGGTTCGCCTCGGCGACGCCGGGAGTGGGCTCGATGAGGTCGGCGTACCCGGGCTTGTCGGACATGACGAAACCACCTTTCACGTCAGTGCGAGGGAGCCGCATTGCGGACAGGTCGTCACGCTATGTGCACGATTGACTACGTACAAGGGTGGTGATCCGGCCAGGGCATTGGCTTGATCCCCGGGGCCTTACGCGCCATCTGAAGGTGCGCTTCACCCGAAGGCCGGCAGTGTTCCGGCGTCGTCGAGGCCGGCGGCGAAGTCCGCGTCGGCCTCGACGGCCGTGGAAGAGCGTCGCAGGGCCGGTCGTCGACGTCGTCACCGTCGGGTTCCGACCGCCCTGCCCCGCCTGCGGCTGCCCCCTGCCGGCGGCCGCCCGGCCGGAGGCGTGCTCCTGTCGGGCGCGCACTCCTGCCGGGCGGCCGTCGCGCCATGACCGTCAGCTGTCCGAGCGGAACGCCCCGTGGACCCGCAGGCCGCCCTGGATCGACACCTGGCCGTCGTTGGTGTGCATGATCCACCCGGTGCCCTCGTTGCGGACCGACAGGTGCCGGTTGGCGTTCACCTTCCCGAGGTACAGCGACTCCCCGTGGACGATCAGCTTGAACCGCTCGTGGTCGGTCGTCAGTTTGTCCCTGACCGTGAGGTCGCCCGCGACGACCGCACCCCCGACCTCCAGGTTCCGCATCGGCCGGAGAACGCCGTTGACGGTGAGGTCACCACCGGCGACGACGTTCCCGGCGGCGTTCAGCTCGCCCTCGGCGTCCAGCCGGCCGTGGACGACCAGCCGGGACGGGCCGTCCTGCGTCTCCAGCACGTCGCCGACCGTCAGCCCGCCCTGGATGGTCAGGCGCTCCTTCACCTGGGCCCGGTCGGTGACCAGGTCGTTCAGGTTCGCCTTGTCGGCTGTGACGGTTCCCCGCTGCCGGTCTCCGGCGCCCTGGAACACGTTCACCCCGGTGGGCGGGAAGTCGGTCTCTCCATTCACGATTTCGACAAACCGTCGGAAAAGGGTTGCGCTCTGTCCGAGTAGCATGCGCTCAATATTTCGTCAGATGCCTGGAGTTGGGCCATGCGGACGTTGGTCGTCGGATCGCGTGCCAGTCACCTCGCGAAAGCCCAGGTGAAGGAGTTCCTGACGCCGCTGCGGGAGTGCTTCCCCGAGATCGAGTTCCGCCACCAGGTGATCCTGGAAGGCGGCGACCGGGACCGGAGGACGGCCCTGTCCACGGTGTCGGCCCGTTCCGGTGGCAGCGCGTTCTCCGCCGAGCAGGAAGCCGCTCTGGTGCGGGGCGAGGCGGACGTGATCGTCCACTCGCTGAAAGACCTGCCGCCCGGCAATCCGCCCGGCCTGGTCCTGCTGCCCTCGCCGGGCAGTGAGGACGTGCCGGCCGAGCTGTGCGGTGGGTGCTCGGTGCCGATCGACGCGTACGCGAAGGCGTCGGACGGCGTCCTGGCCCTGCACACGCAGGTCACCTTCCTGGACGGGACGAAGCAGGTCGAGGCCGACTTCCCCGGCCCGGTGTCCGAGCCGGAGAAGCTGGGCGTGCTGGTGGCCGGCCTTCTCCTGGACCAGGGCGCGGAGGGCGCCCTGGCGGAGATCCGGCCGGCCTCCTGAGCGCTCAGGAGGCCGGCCGAGGCGTCCTTCCCTGTGCGACAGACGTGGGATGAACCTGATGGCGTGTTTGGTTTCGCGCGATGCGGAGGCTGTGGTGACCGGGTCGGTACGGGTGGATTCGCCGTTCAGGGAAGCGCGTCTGGCACGCAACCTGACGCTGGAGGAGGCGGCCCAGCATCTGAACAAGAAGACCGGGGGGTCGACGGACGCCAGCCTCTTGGGGGCGTGGGAGACGGGACGCAAGCGGACCGGCCTGAAGAATCGACGGGGCCTGTGCGAGCTCTACGAGCTGTCGGCGGACATCCTGTTCGCGCACCAGGACGACCGGGAGGCGGCCAGTGCCCTCGACGAGAGTGGCACCACGGAGGTCACCCGGCTCCTGACCCGCTACAGCGACCTGATCGAGGCGATGGTCGAGGTGGCGTCCGGGGCCCGTGAGCAGTTGGTGGTGACCGGCAGCCGTAGTCGGGAGCAGCCGTACCTGACCGCGATCGAGTCGGCGGTGGAGCAGCGTCCGGACCTCGTGCACTACCGGGTGCTGTACGGGCCGCCGAGGCACGCCGCGCTGGCGGTGCACCTGCTGCGGCTGCTGGAGCTGCGTGACCCGCGGGAGAGGCGCAACGGGGTACGCACCCTGCAGATCGGTCTGGTGGAGCCGCCGGACGCGATGGAGAGGTTCTTCGTGGCCTCGGAGTCGGCGGCGGTCGTGCCGATGCCGTCCTTCCACGGTGCGGACGGGTTCGACTGCGGCATCCTGCTGGGACGCGAAGCCGCGTCGGGCCTGGTCCAGCACGGACGGGAGGCGTGCGCCTCGGCACGGCCGCTGGAGACGATGGACGCTGTGCGTGCCCTGGCGGTGCGCCCCGGCGGAACGACGCTGCAAGGGGAGAGATGACGGACGACGGACTGGTGGCACGGGCCGCCGAGCAGACGGCCTCGGTCACGGCGTTGGCGCAGGAGCTGATCCGGCTGCCCAGCCGGGCGGGCGTGGACGACTACGGTCCCGTGCTCGCGGTTCTGGAGCGCTGGCTGGGCGCGCGTGACCTGCCGCACCGCCGCCTTCACGATGAACGGGGCGATCTGGTGGGCCTGCTTGTGGAGATCGAAGGCGGGCGGCCTGGACGGTGGTGGGTCCTCGACGCGTGCGTGGATACCGCTTCGTTCGGCGACGAGGACGCCTGGAGCTTCGCGCCGACGTCCGGTGAGATCCGTGATGGTTTCCTGCTTGGTAGGGGATCAGCCGACTCCAAGCTGCCGGCCGCCGTGTTCTGCCACATCGCCGCCGATCTGCAGGCCCGGGCCGCCGACTTGCACGGTGGACTCGCCGTGCTGCTGGACGTTGACGAGCACACCGGCGGCTTCGGTGGAGCCCGGGCCTATCTCGCAGACCCGCGGGCCGTCCGCCCGGCCGGCGTGATGATCGGCTACCCGGGCATGGAGGAGGTCGTCGTCGGTGGCCGCGGCCTGTGGCGGGCCCGGATCACCGTGCACGCCCCCTCCGGGCACTCCGGCTCCAGCCGCACCGTCGTCGGCGCGGTTTCCCGCGCCGCGCGCCTGGTCCAGCTCCTCGACGACGCCGAGCTGCCCCCTGGTCCGCTCGGCGGCGTCGGCTTCCCGCTCCGCCCGAAGCTGACCGTCACCGCGATCGAGGGAGGTCAAGGCTTCAGTGTCAGCCCCGACCGCTGCGACCTGAACGTCGACATCCGCACCACACCCGCCTTCGACGGCACGGACGCAGAGTCCCTGGTGCGCAAGGCCTGCGCCGAACTCGATGCCGCGTTCCCGGTCCCCGAACCCACCCAGGTCACCACCATCGCCTGCTGGCCTCCCTTCCAGCTGCGCCCCGACGAGGAGCCCGCAGCGGCGCTGTTGCAGGCGGCCCGCGCGGTCGGCCTACAGGTGCGGCCCAAGGTGGCGGGCCCGTCGAACATCGGCAACCTCCTCGCCGGTGAGGGAATCCCGGCGACGGCAGGGTTCGGTCTCCCGTACATCGGGCTGCACGGAACCGACGAGCGGGCGCACCTTGCCGAGCTCCCGCTTGTCCACGCCGCATACCACCGCGCCGTCCTGGCACTCCTGGGCGCCTCCTGACCTGCCTACCTCCCACTTCCGTACCGGATTCGTCCGAACGGGAGTCCCGGAAAGTCCCCAACTTCTTCTCTGGTAAGGCGAATCCGCCTGCGATGTGATGAGGGAGTCCGAGAAGCCGTCCGGTGGATGAGCGTCGAGCGGTCCTCGGACTGACCCCGTGCGCCGAGTGGCGATGACGCCGACCGTTGCAGGATTCATCCCTGACTTACAGTCACGATGCCTAGGCTCAGGGTGCGTTTTTGGGGGTGGGTCTGAGCAGTGGCCGATCCGGGCCGTTGGCGGCGGGCCAGCCATGCGGTACGACAGGAAGAAGGGTTCTCCATGACCGATGTGACCGTTGATCCGGATCACGCAATGAAGCTGCGTGAACAGGCCGTCGATGCCCTCATCGCGGATGGAACGATCACCTCGCCTCAGGTCGAGGTGGTGCTGCGGAAGGTGCCCCGGCACCTCTTCGTGCCTGAAGCGAGCCTGGAACAGGCATACAGCCCGTACAACGCCGTGATCACCAAGCGCGACAAATACGGCATTGACATGAGTTCGGTGTCCGCGCCACAGATCCAGGCGATGATGCTTCAGCAGGCGGAGATCGGCCCCGGCATGAAGGTGGTCGAGGTCGGAAGTGGTGGGCTGAACGCCGCCTACCTGGCCGAGCTGGTCGGCGAGGCCGGCGAGGTCGTCTCCGTGGACATCGACCCGGAGGTGGTCGCCCGCGCCAGGCATCTGCTCGCTGCGAACGGCTATCCGCAGGTGAAGGTGGTCCTTGGCGACGCCGACGAAGGCTTCCGGGCGCACCTGTCGTCCGAGGCGGACGCCATCCTGGTCACCGCCGGCGCGTGGGACATCTCCTGGGCATGGTTCGAGCAACTGGCGGAGGGCGGAAGGCTGGTGGTGCCGCTGCGGATGCGGGGCCTGACCCGGTCGGTGGCGCTCAGGAGGGTCGGCGGCCATCTGGTCAGCTCCTCCGCGCTGATCTGCGGCTTCGTGCCGATGCAAGGCGTCGCAGCGCACCAGGAGCGGTTGCTGCTGGTGCGTGGCACGGACGAGATCGGGCTCCGGTTCGACGACGGCCTGCCCGCAGACCCGAGCCTGCTCGACAACGCGGTGACCACGCCGCGTACCGAGATCTGGACCGGGGTGGAGGTCGGGCGCACGGAGCCGATCGACACGCTGCAGCTGTACCTGGCCACGCTGCTGCCCGGGTTCTGCATCATGGCCGTCGACGCCGAGCTGGACACCGGGTTGGTCGCGCCGAACAACCGGTCGTTCGCGCTGGCCGCGGTGGAAGGTGGCAACTTCGCCTACCTGACCACGCGCCGCACTCCGGACGACAAGTCCGTCGAGTACGGCGTCCACGCCTTCGGCCCCGCAGGTCCGGCGTTCGCCGACACGGTGCGCGAGCACGTGCGCGCATGGGCTCGGGAGCACCGCGGCGGCCCTGGCCCGCACATCGCCGTCTACCCGGCCGGAACCCCCGACGACCAGCTGCCCGGCGGGCGGGTCATCGATAAGAAGGACAGCAGGATCACGATCTCCTGGCCCCCGGCCGCGACCGCCGCCGAGGACCAGGTTGCCCAGCACCACTCCACTGATGGGACAGGAGAGTGATCGCGATGAACAGCATGCTCACGGCGGGCGGCGCCACGGCGCCGGCACAGGGGCCGGACACCGAGGTCGACGACTACATGCTCGACGTGCGGGTCGTCGTCGCCGCGCACCCGAACGGCAAGCTCATGTGCAGCACCGGCGACGGCTGCGGCTCGACCTGCCAGAACTCCTCGGCCTGCAACTCCTACATTGACGACCCGGCCTGACGGGACGCCGATCCGGCGCCGGTGTGCCGGGTGGAGTACCCGCCCGGTACACCAGCGCCACCCGTACGTCTGCGGATCCTGGGGAGGGATTCAGTGGCACCAAAGGCACCGATGGCGTACCAGTGGCGGGGTGGGGCCGTGCTGAGGGTCAGCACCGACCCGGGCGGCCTCGCGATCCCGCCCGATCTGGACCTGACCGGGCCCGGCGGGGAGCGGGAACGGGCGTGGCTGGCCGAGGTATGGCAGCGGGCGGAGGTTCGCGATGCCCTCGCCGTGGCCAGTCCCGTACTGGTCCAGCAGGTCACCGGGATACTGGGCGGCGGGCAGTGTGATCAGCGACGGCTTCGCAAGATCATGCTCTCGGTCACCTCGTACCTGCTGCGCTGGCAGCGGCCGACGCCGTTCGGACTGTTCGCCGGCGTGGCACCGGTGTCGGTCGGAGCGGTCCCGCTGGCTGAGTGGGGGGACAAGCACCAGGCGACGGTGCGGGCGGACGCCGAGTGGCTGGCCGAGATCGTAACCCGGCTGCAGCGCTGCCCCGAACTGCTGGAGCGTCTGCCGGTGGTCGCCAACGACAGCGCCCAGGTACGCGGGAAGCGCGTGGTCGCGCCCGGTCCGCCCGTAGACGGGCATGCCCTGCTCATGGCACCCGTCGAGGTGTCGGTGCGTCGCAGTACGCCGGTCGCGGCAGCCCTCGACGTGGCCCGGTCACCCATTCGATTCGGTGAGTTGTATGCCCTGCTCGCCTCTCGGGCCCTGGCGGCCGACGCCGGGCGCATCCGGGCGATGCTCACCGGTCTGCTGGAGCAGCATCTGCTGGTGAGCAGTCTGTGGGCTCCGATGACTTCGGTGGACGCGCTCTGCCACGTGTGTGCCGAGCTCCACGCCGCTGGGGCCAGGGAAGTGCCGGCCGTCGCGGCCCTGGTGGACGAGTTGGCGGCGATCCACCGCCTGCTCACAGTCCCCGCCCCCGCGGCGGAGTGGCCGCAGCGGGGCCAGCTGGTGGAGCGGATGCGGGCGCTGGCCGGCGTCGCGCCGGTGCCGCTCGTCGTCGACACCGCTGTGGACTGCGAGGTCCGCTTCCCCCCGGCGGTGATCCGCGAGGTGGAGGAGGCGGTGGCGGTCGTGCACCGGTTGACGCCCTACCCGTTCGGGTACCCGGCCTGGCGCGACTACCACAGCGGCTTCCGGGCCCGGTACGGCGCGGGAGCGGTCGTCCGAGTGCTGGACACGGTCGCCGCGCAGCTGTCGTTCGCGCCGAGGCGTCGACGCAATGAGAACGTCGCGCGTACCGCCCAGCTGTTGGAGCACGTGATTCCGCTGGCAGAGCATCGGGCACCGGGCGAGGGGGTGATCGCGCTCGCGGACCTGGCGGTCACCGCGGACGCCCGCTGCTTCCACCTGGTGCAGCTGTCCACCGGTCGCCGGGTCGAGCCGCGGGTTTTGCACGCGTTGGAGGCGGGCGTCCACACCCCGCCGATGGCGCGGTTTCTCGCCGAGATCACCACTGCGCGCTCGGCTGTCTACAAGGGCTTTGACTTCGGTGCCGCCGCCCGCCTGCCCTACCTTCCCCGGGTCCGGCACGGGCGCACCGTCGTGTTCCAGGCCCGCTGGCTCCTGACGGCGGGTGACCTTCCCGCCCGCACCGCGCCAGAACGGGAGTGGCAAGCGACATTGCAGCGGTGGCGCGAGCGGCTGCGGGTCCCCGAGCGCATCGCGCTGGTGGAGCACGACCAGCGGCTCCCGCTGGACCTGACCCACCCCGTTCACAGGGCTCTGCTGCGCTCGCGCCTCGATGGCACCGGCCGCGTCGAGCTGCGCGAGACCTCAGCCCCGCAGGACATGGCATGGATCGGCCGCGCCCACGAGGTTCTCCTGCCCCTGGTTCTTCATCAGCCCGCCCAGTTCGGGCCTCCGCCCCGCACAGATCCCGTTCGGGTCGCCGCAGGCGCCGGGCACCTTCCTGGGCGCTCCCGTGTCTTGCACGCCCGGCTCCATGGCCACCCGGGTCGTTTCGACGAACTGCTCACCGAGCATCTGCCCGATCTGCTCAACGCGCTCGGCGACGGGCAGCGGTGGTGGTTCAAGCGCCACCGCGAGATGGCCCGTCCCGACTCCGACCAGTACCTTGCCCTCTACCTGCACCTGCCCAGCCCCGACGCCTACGGCCAGGCGGCGGAAAAGCTCCACGACTGGGCCGAACAGTTACGTCGGCAGCGGTTGCTCGCGCGCTTGCTGCTCGTCGACTACGAGCCGCAGGAAGGCCGCTACGGGCATGGCGCGACGATGGACGCCGCCCATGCGGTGTTCGCCGCCGACTCCCTCTCCGCCGTTGCCCAGATCCGTGCCGCCGCCGCGGCAGGAATCCCCGCGCAGGCACTGACCGCAGCCAGCCTCCTCGACCTGACCACCCACCTCACGGGCTCGCCCGAGCAGGCGAGGACGTGGCTGATCGGTCGGCTGCCCCGCCACCGCGGCCGCGTCGATCGCGCCCTTCACGACCACGCCCTGGCCCTGGCCGATCGGCAGGGCGCCCACCACACGCTGCGCGCCCTGCCGGGCGGAACCGACATCGCCGCCGCCTGGCAACAGCGCGCCACCGCCCTCACCGACTACCGGCGGCTCCTGGCCGCCCAACGCGACCCGCTCACGGTCGCGCGCTCGCTGCTTCACGGGCATCACGTGCGGGCACTCGGCGTCGACCCCGACATCGAACGCCTCATCGGCCACCTCGCCCGATCCGCCGCCCTGCGGCACAGCGCCATCCATCGGGAAGCCCGGTGACCGTGAACACGCAGAGGCCATCGAGCGCGGCCGAGGCCGCCGACTTGCTGACCGCCCGTCTCACCGCGCTCGAACCCCCGCCCCCGGACGAGCCGTGGCGCGCGCACTCGCTCGCCGAAGGTGCCACCGGCACCGCGCTGCTTCACATCGAACGGGCCCGCGCCGGCCACGGCAGCTGGCCACTGGCCCACACCTGGGTCACCGCAGCGGCCGGCAGTGCTGTCAGTGCCGCCGACAACACCGGACTGTTCCTCGGCCTACCTGCGGTCGCCTTCCTCCTCGACGCCGCGGCCGGCGAATCCGGCCGCTACCGCGACGCCCGCGCCACTCTCGACCGGCACCTCGCCGACCTTGCCCACCGCCGCGTCCGCACCGCCATGGACCGCATTCGCAGTGGCAGGCCCGCGATCTTCCACGAGTACGACACCTTTTTCGGCCTGACCGGTATCGGGGCCTGCCTGCTGCGCACCGACCCGGGCGGCAGCGCCCTCGAACAGGTACTGCGCTACCTCATCGCGCTCACCCGACCCTTGCTGATCAGCGGTCAGCGGGTGCCGGGCTGGTGGGTGTCCCACGATCCCCGCCGCCGCCCCCACCCAGCGGGCCACGCCAACGTCGGCGCGGCACACGGCATCACCGGCCCGCTGATGCTGCTCGGCCAGGCCGCGCGTCACGGCATCGCCGTCGACGGCCAGTACGAGGCCATCGCCGCCATCTGCTCGTGGCTGGACACCTGGCGTCAGGACAACGGCGCCGGACCGTGGTGGCCCGAGCACCTCACCTTGGAGGCGCTGCGTACCGGCCGCCCCGACCACCCGGGGCCAGGCCGTCCGGGCTGGTGCTACGGCACCCCCGGCATCGCGCGCGCCGGGCAGATCGCCGCCATCGCCCTCGCCGAACCTGCCCGGCAACGGGCCTACGAAGACGCCTTCCACCAGTGCCTCAGTGACCCGGCACAGACTGTCCGGCTCACCGGGGCCGGACTGTGCCACGGCTGGGCGGGCGTCTACCAGAGCGCGTGGCGCACCGCCCAGGACGCCACAACCACCGAACTGGCAACGCGACTGCCTTCCCTGGCCGAGATTCTCCTCCGCCACGCCATCTCCGGCACCCGCCGGGTCCCCGGGTTTCTCGACGGGGACGCCGGTACCGCCCTCGCCCTGACCACCGCCGCCCGCAACGCCGCACCGATCTCCGGATGGGACGCATGCCTGCTGATCACCTGACCCGGCCCGGTATCCAGGCCACCCCGGTGGTCCAGACCGAGCGCGCCGTCCTGGACGTGCTGGCCGGCACCCCCCTCCTCGACGCCGCCGCCCGTGTCCACCTGGCCCCCAGCGTCCTGGACGACGCCGTCGACCGCTATCGGTGCGCGGGCCGGCAAGCCCTCCGCGAGCATGCCGGTCCCACTGACTGGTGGCAGGTGCTCATCGAGTTCACTGACTGGCACACCGCCGAGGCCACCGCGGCCCGCCACCTCCACCCGCTGCTCGCCGACGTGGCCGCCGGCGGCGAAGGGTGGTGGTTCATCCGCAAGCACCCCTGCTGGCGGATCCGGCTCCGGGCCGACAGCACGGTGAAGACGGCGGTGGGCGCCGCCCTCGACCGGCTCGTTGCCGACGGACACCTGCGCGGCTGGCGGACCAGCCGCTACGAGCCGGAAACCGCCGCGTTCGGCGGCCCCACCGCGATGGAAGTTGCGCACCAACTGTTCGGCGCCGACAGCCGCCGCATCCTGGACCTCGCCGACCGGGGCGAAGTCCCGCTCGGGCGCCGGGAGCTGTCCGTGCTGCTGTGCACCGCGCTGCTTCGCGGCGCCCGCCTGGAGTGGTACGAGCAGGGCGACGTATGGGACCGAGTCTGCCAGGAACGCCCGCTGCCTACGGAACCGGCCGGACGGCTCGACCAGACGGCGACCGCCCTGCGGACTCTGCTCCTCGCCGACACCGACATCAAGGGCCCGCTGTTCGGAGCCGCCGGCCCGCTCGTCTTCGCCACTGACTGGGCCTGTGCCTTCCACCAGGCGGGCGACGCCCTGGGCACAGCCGCGTTGGCCGGTGTCCTCGGGCGGGGCCTGCGCCACGTCCTCAGCTACCACGTCATCTTCCACTGGAACCGCCTCGGCCTGCCCACCCCAGTCCAGGCCGTTCTCGCCCACGCCGCCCGCACCGCCGTCCTCGACCCGCCCACGCTCACCGCCTCCACCTCGTGTCCTGTGTCACCGAGTCGTCCCTGATGCGGTCGCTCTGACCTGCGATGAGGAATCTTGAATGGCGAAGTGACCGTGAACTGCGGGTGCCGCCGCTCGGAGATGCGGAGAGTTTTCGCCAGTGGATCTTGCTGGATCATGAGGATGCTTGGCGAGTGCTGCTGTGGCGAGTTCGATTGCGTCGGGGTAGATGGCGGCGTCTGCGTAGGCGTCGAGGTCGGTCGAGATGCCGCAGTGGTAATTGCGGGTCTGCAGTGCGAGGAGCCGGTATCTCCAGTGGTGTGGGACGGCGGCTGGGGAGGCCGGCCAGGGCGGGACGGCTTCGACCGCGGCTTGGTGGGCGAGGGTGAGTTGCTGGGGTGTGAAGCGGCGTAGGAGGCGGTTCGCCCGGTGTTGGGCGGTGGTGATCTCGGGGCATGTGGCGAGGTCGAGGTGGGGTTCTCCGAGATCGCTGAGCCAGATTCCGTGCCGCGTGCAGACCCTCTTGTGAATCGGGAGGTGGACGGGAACGGGCTCGCGGATGCCGAGACGGGCAGAGCACCTGTGGCAGGCAGTTGTGGCCCGGACGGGGCTTTCATCGGTGCCGAAGGCGGGGAGTGCGTTGGCCAGGCCAGCGGGAGTGGTGCTGGTGAGGCGAGCAAGTTCGTGCAGGGCCCTGGTGGCTGCGGGGGCGAGCATGTGGTGCTGGGCTCGATCGTCGAGGTTGTTGGTCTTCGTGGAGAACCAGGCGGGCAGTACTGCCAGTACCTCGGTGACGGTGAGGTGGTTGGCCTGGGCGATGCGGGCCAGGTAGGAGTTGAGGGTTTCTCCTGCGACCGGGGCGACTCGCTGTGGCAGCACCGGCGTCCGCTCGTGCCTGCGGGCGAGTGTGCGGGACATCCCGGATGAGATCTGAGGATCTTCCTCCTGCGAGTTGGTTTCCTGACGGCCGGCCAGGACCAGCAGGCGCCGTCGGCGGTCCAGCTCGCGGTAGAAGGTTCTCTGGCTTCCCCGGAAGCCGAGGTCGGATACCTCTTTGAACAGAACGCTGGTCCGCAGGTGCGGATCTTCGGCGAGTCGCTGACG